>JAKQNL010000438.1 GCA_029565815.1 Spirochaetota bacterium
AAAGGCGAGCCTGATATATCGCCAGCAACACCCAGATCCTCTGCAAGCGCTGCTTTCACCAATGCAGAATAGTCGGAACGGTCCATGCATCCTCCATCCGTGTTTGTACCTTGTAAACAGAGCATACTGCTCCGAAGCTTATGGGTAAACCCATGCTCCATAGCTCTAGCGAGAGAGGCTTTACGTGGCAGCTACAGCGCTTCGGTATAGCTCTAAGAGCTCGCCGGCCGCAGGCGGCTTAGGTAGCGTTACAACGGATTGCCCATCCATTAGACGCGCCACGGGAGCCACGATAGTAGAAGTGCTCGAAAGCATGATGGCTATACGGCCAGACAGGGCTTCGCTGAGCCTCAAGGGCTGTTCCATTATAGGCTTACCCGCTTTGGCCATGGCTTCCATAATGAGCTTCCTTGTAAGCCCTTCAAGCGCATCGCTAGACGGCGGCGTATAAACCACATCAAGCTCTTCGATGCGTTGCCAAAAAATGTTGGTGCGCGTGCCTTCGCACATTTCGCCTCGCCGGTTTACTAGGAGTGCATCCCAGCATCCACGGTCGCTAGCCGCCCGGAATGCGATAATCGACTGCAACAAGGATAGGCTTTTTGCGCTCGGAAAGGGCCGCTCGCCCTGCCACACAAGGCAATCCACCCCGCTCTCGTAGCCGCCCTCTGGCACAAACAAAGCCGGTAGCGCAAAGGCATACCAGTCAGCATCCCGCTGTTGCCTGCCAACAAGCATCACTTTTATGTTACAGTCGCGTAAGCGGTTCGCATCCACAAGCGCATTGAGCGCTCGGACAATCTGACCATCTACCAGCGCGTGCCGTATACCCAGCATGCGTGCCGATGCAAACAGGCGCTCCTCGTGCCAATCGGCCAGATACAATAGCCCTTTGCGTACCTTGAGAGTTTCGTAACAACCGTAGCCAGAAGTAATATCCGTATCATCCAGCGGAAACACCAGATCTTTAGGACTTACCAGGCGGCCGTTCATAAGCGCATTTGTGCCAAGCATTCTTGTAGTATAAACAATACGGGCGATCCTTGCACCAGTACCGTCGGCTTGGTACAGTACAGCATGGAACGAGAACAGTGCTGGGTGTGCAGACGCCCCAAAGAAACCTGCCTGTGCCCAGTGGAAGCGCCCATTCCGATTCGCACAAAAATCGTCCTCCTTATGCACGACCGCGAATGGAAGCACCAAAGGACAGGCACCGGCCGCATTACCTGCATGAACCTCCTGGATGCGGAAATCATCCACGGCCTTGCGCTAGACGAGCATCCAAGGCTACGGGCCCTTATCGACAACCCAGCCAACGCATGCTTTCTTTTGTACCCTGGAGCTGGCTCGTACAATTTGAGTACCGGCGCGTTTCCTGCAGACACGGTAGGCAATCGTCGCCTGGTTGTTTTTTTGGTGGACGCAACATGGGACGGTGCAAAATCCCTCATACGCCACAGCCCGCGCCTACTGGAACTGCCCAGGCTCATGTTCACCCCAAGCGAACCCAGCCAGTTCATCATCAAGCGCCAGCCGAAAAAAGAATACCTGTCCACCGTGGAGGCAACTCATCAGCTTTTGCTTGCTTTGGAATCGGCCGCCCTGGATGAATACCCGGACAAGCAGAGGCTCCTACGCGAGTTCTACCGCATGCGCGACTACCAGATCGAGCGGGCGCAGTCCGACAAGAACCCGCGCCGCAGGAATAAAAACCGAGGCACACCGGCAGGCGAAGCTGAATAGCCAAACGATATGGCGTGCTCCCACGGAATCCATTACAATTACAGTACGATTTTCTATTTTCGAAGGGGATCATTATGGGCAAAACAAGTAGCATAGCGGAAAGCAAACACTCATGGCGATTCGCCCGTTCGGGCGGCGTGGACCAGGTTATATTCCGCGACGGCGAAGATATCCGCAGGCTGGGCGAGCTGGATCTAAAACTATGGATGGCCCTTGCCATGCCCGTTATCGGCACCGCCCTGGATCCAAAAACCGCAAACATCCTGGACAACGACGGAGACGGCCGCATACGGCCGCCGGAAATTCTTAGCGCAGTCAAATGGCTGTGTTCCGCGCTCAAGGATCCGGGCATCATCCTAGAGCCCGGCGATGTTGTGCCCATCGACGGCATACTCGATCCGGTGCTTGCAGCCTCCGCCCGGCTCCTCTTGTCTAAC
>JAKQNL010000101.1 GCA_029565815.1 Spirochaetota bacterium
TCCGATCTGGCCGGAACAGACGTGATGTACGTGGCAAAGGCCGACGGCGGCCGGGCCCTGCGCCTGCGCGTAAACCCCGGCGACCGCCTGCCTTTGTACTGTTCCGCTGCAGGCAAGTGCATACTGTCCCGCATGAGCGCTTCGGCCAGGGCCCAGTACATATCCGAGGCAAAACTTGCGCCTGTTGCCCCAAAGACCATAACCGACCCGGTGCGCCTGTCCGACGAACTGGACGCTACCATGCGCCGCGGCTGGGCCATGGACGACGAGGAACTGGAACCGGGCCTGGTGTGCTACGGCATGCCCGTAGAACTGCCCCGCTACAACTTCAGCGGCGCAGTCAGCGTATCCGGGCCCTCCGGTCGCATGCACCAGGCGCGTGAAGAAATACTCGCGGCGCTCCGCTGGGCTGTAGATGCGCTTTTAGCCGAACTGGGCGGTAGGCACGACGACACGGCCACACCGCTTTTTGGTCCAGGCCGCGGCGGTTTCCGATCCAACGACTGGCACAGACCCGGTTCCGAAGTATACGAGTAGGCTAGCTAAAAAGAGCAAAGCCTACTGGCGACCTTAAAAAGCGGCTACCGCTTCCTCTTCCCTGGATTCCACCCTATCCTGCATGGTCGCTTCTTCGTCTTCTTTTTTCATGGCAGGCTTAAATTCCACGTGTTCGGCTATTACTTTTATTTTGGACATGGCCTTGCCGCTTGGATCTTGCCACTTATCCTGCTTAAGCCGGCCAACGATGCGCACGCCGCGGCCTTTTTTTAGCATCTCGCCGCAGGTCTGAGCGAGGCGCGACCAGGTTTCCACCTCGAAAAACGATGTCTCGTGCTCGTTTTGCTCGTTGTACTTGTAGTAGCGGTTGGAAGCAATGGCGAAGTTGCATACCGTGTGGCCGTTTGGTGTGTTTTTCACCTGCGGATCTCGCGCAAGGTTCCCTTCCAAAATAACAGAATTGAGGTTACTGAGCATGACTTCCTCCGTGGGCGCCTGGCCCGGAACGTGCGGCTAACCGAATGGCTGTCCGGTCCGCTTTCGGGCGGACAGCATCATTACGCTCCATGAACGGCTAGCGCACGCGCAGACGGAGGAATATTTTATAAGCGCACCTTACTCGAGCACCCTTAGTTGCACGTTATCGATGCGAACCCACACGCCGGAAGCGTCGCCTACATGCATGTTTATGCGCAGAAAGCGGTTTGGCTTGTCTACCCGTACGATCATTTTCGCTTGCTTAGGTGTTGGCTGGCAGACTGTAGACGATTCGTAGTAATACGTATATAACGAGCCGTCGGAGTCCGAGTCCAGACCGGTTTCTTCTATGTTGGCGCGTATTGTATGGCCACTTGTGCCCGAGTAGGTGAATGAAAGTTCGTAGCGGATTCCTGGTTCCAGATTGAATGTTCCCCGGTAACCCAGTTGCACCGACCCGCCTTTTTTTACCTGTATGTAGGCTTCCCCTTTTGAGCTGTCCCAAGTGCCTTCCGAGGCTGCCGGATCGAAGTATACACCCCACCAGCCAGATCGTTCAAAATCTCCGTTGGCCAGTAGGTTGGTTCCAGCCGGCGGAGAAATTACGGCGCTCGATGGCGTACGCGCAACCCGTAAGCCTACCCATGAATTGGTGTAGCGCAGGGTGGGCGCGTTCACATAGCTTACGCTCAAGGATGGCCGATCACTAAGCCACGATCCGCCGCGCGAAACCCGGTATGGTCGCGACGCGAACGGATCGCCGTCTTGGCACCATTCCCATACGTTGCCGCTCATGTCGTATATGCCCAGCGCGTTTGGCTCCCGTGAGCCCACCGGTTTACTAGAAGCTATATTTCCAGAATCACTTGCGCTTGTGGCTACGGCAACTCGGTCGCTTGCTGCTCTGTCACTAACCGGCCCTGTTGCGACGCTTGCCCAGGAACCGGGGGTATACTCGCCAGAGTCCATAATGTCGCTGTCGTTGTTGCTGTCTTGTATCCACCGGGCCGCAAGCGACCACTCCAGGCTAGACGGCAGGCGGAAGCCGTCTGCAACGCACTGTGTTACTGATGTATTACCCGGCAACAGTGCGAGCATGTATGGGTTGTCTGCGCTGCCAGGTGCTGGCTCTTTTACTTCGTTTATATATGATCTTCTGAGCGGCTTTTGGTACAGCGGGTCTGCATAGTAAACCAGTTTGTATTGTGCGCCTTCCATTGCGTTGGTGTATTCGGTTAGCGCATTGCACCACACCACGGCATCCCGCCAGGAAAGCATGGTTACCGGATGCGAGGCAGCGTCCTCGGTTGTAACCGGCACGCCTTCACCCTGGCCACCGCTTTGGCCCTTTGCCCATATCGTGTACAGCCCATCGCCGCGGGCAGGGTCCGTAGCCCAATCGCGCACGGCTTTCCACAGGCTGTAGGGTATTTCTGTAACGCCCATGAGCACCGGTGTTGCTTGCAAAGCAAACTGTAAATCGTCGCCCGTTGTGTAGGTGGCAGAAGGCGGAACGTAGGCAAGGTGGTAAGATGCTTCCGGCTTACCGTGTTCCTCCCGTTGCCCAGGCTTCACGGCAGGCGCTGCTTTGCCGCGTGCAATGCGCGCATCGGCTATGCTCCAGCTTTGCGCTTTTATGGCTATGTCATCGAAGATGGCTTTTTCTCTGTCGTTTGCATAAGCTAAAAGACCGGCAAACCCACATGTGTAGGTATCGTCTTCAAGGATGAACACGGGCTTTCCGTCAAAGCTGACGCTCATGAGTTTGCCTTTTTTGCTAACGGTAAAGTGCGTGCCCTTGGCCGGATCAAAGGGGATGACTGCGTTTAATACTGGCTGTGGCCTCATGCTCAAGGGGCCTTTGTATAATGCTACTGCCCCGTCCTTGCGCAGGGTGAAAAAATAACCACCCTGATTCAGTGCCGTTCCATCTACTTCCGGCACCGACCACTGGGCGCCTGCCCACTGATCGTCGCCCTTCCAGGAAGCAAGGGCTATGCTGCCGGATAGTTCAATATCCCCGCACAGAACAGGCATAGATGCATAGGCCATTCCTCGGTTTGGGTTGAGGCTTAAGCTTTGACTGCCACCATAGCTTTCTGTCCATACCTCCCGGCTAAAGCGCCAGCGGCTGTCGGGTTTTGGGCTAAAGTCATCGCTAATGCTTAAGGCTATCGGCTTGTCTAATGGCGCTTCCAGGCGGAAGGCCGCTGCAAGTGTATCCGGCATTACTACAGGTTGTATAAGCGGCACACGCTGTTTGGATGCGTCCGGGCTTGTTCCGCCAAGCCTATTGTCTGCGGTAGAATCTTCCAGAAGCAGAACCGAGTAATCCCTGAAAGAGGCCGACCCGCCTTGCGAGCTTCCAAAACCGGCCCTGCCAAGCGGCCGGGGCATGGCTAGGAATTTGGCCGCGCTCTTACCGTTGATAAAAACTTCACTAGTTTCAAAACTGAGCGACAAGCGGATGGCAAAGGGCACGCCCTTAGCTACGCTACCCTGGGGCAGTCTCGCTTTTTCCAGGCTCCACGGGCTACGTAGCCTAAGCTCCTGGTTTACTAGGTCTATTTCCAGCCGTTTGTACAAGGTAAGGCCAAGGTAATCCCAGTATAGATATGCGCTTCCGCTGTCTATTCTAAGCCGAGCGCTCAATTCGCTTAAGCCTTCCTGGTATGGCTCCAGAAGGAACATTCCGTCGTTGGAGCAAACGTATCCCTGTTCGCCTCCTACCATGGTCGCTTTTCCGAAGCCAAGCCAGTGTTCACCCGGCTCTTCTAGCGGGTCACTAAAGCGAGCACCTTCGTCGCCCCGCTGTAGCATCGAGTTGAAGCCGGCGCTTGTGCCAACAAACGAGCTAACCATGGCAACAACCATGCGGTCTATTGAGTCGAACAAGTCTACGCCGGCGGATGAACTTTGTTTAAACAGCTGAGGCGCATCCGAGCCAAGGGTGCGGTGAAAGCGGGTTGTTATGGTAAGTTTGCCGGCCGATACCGAACACTCAGGAACTAGGTAATATGAACATAACTCACGTTCCGCCGCCGCCTGCTGGTCGCCTTCACCAAGCATAACTACTTCTATGCCAGCGCTACTTGCAAGATTTAGGCTTATGGTATCGGCAATGGTGCGCAGGTAGGCTTCTGCGCCTCCGCCGTCTTTAAGCTGGGAAAGACCTATGCGTAGCCTGTCTGTGCGCACGCCGCCAGAATATGCCTGTACCTCGTCCAGGTACACACTGCCTTTTTGAGGCTTTTCATCGTGGAGGCCAGCTAAGAACAATTCGCCAATAGAGCCGGCATTAGGTACGATGGTGTTGGCCATGCCATTACTCTCGCCAACCAAGGCGCCGGGGGCAAAGGGTAGACGCCATGAAACCCAGCGCTCTGATAACGGAACCGGCAATACGTAAACCTGCCAGGAAAAAGCACCCTGCCAGCGTATGCTGCTAGCATTGCACATGCCAATTTGGCCCTTGGTTAGACCGTCGGATCGTATAAGAAACGATACCCCGTCTTTGCCGCTTGCATCTGCCTGGCCATACCAGTGCTGCCAGAACAGACTGCTAGCTCTGCTACTTTCTGCGCTTACAAAAAAGGATCTGCGGCCGCTTGCCGTATCTATGCTGTAGCCAGATTTTGCAATGCTGCTATCAAACACATCCAGCGGGGCGTCTACAGGGCGGAAAAAGCTGGATTCGTGTCCTTCTTCAAAGTCTGCAAGCACAAGCTGGCGCGACACGGACGCGGCAAGCGTTTTAGGTACCAGTTTGAACGACTTGATATAGATAGTACCGTCTATGCTACCCGATTCGTTAAAGAGTCCAAACTCCCCGCTTTCCACTCGGTGTAGATCAAAACCACGGTCGGAAATGAATGCATCCTGGCTGAAGGGCAGGAATATACGCTTCCACGATGGGCTTAGCGCACAATAAGCGGTGGAGCTTGCATACGCGTCTGATCCAGTTTTTGTAAACAGCTGTAGGTGGGCTCGCGGTATGGTATCGGATCGGGCAAGTATTTCTATACCGCCGTAGGCGGAAAGGTCGGCCTTGATGTCGGTGCCCAAAATAGCATGTTGGCCACCGCTTGTTTCGGGTTTGGTAGACAAGGTAAACGCAAGCACCGGCTGGCCGTCTTCGCTTATCTGCTTCATGGAAACCGTGCTTGCCTTGTTTGACCATACCCTAAAGCCCTTAAACGAAACGCTGGTTTCCAATGGTTGTGGATAGGGCATTTTTTCTTCTGGAGTAAGCTCAATCCGTTCCTTAAGCCTGTCGGGTACAACAGGATCATGGCTAAACTGTAGGGCAGTAAGGGCCATGTCGTCGTACGGGTCGCTTATGCCAAAAAACAAGCGGCCATCCAGGTTTTCTGCTTCCGGTATCATGAAGACGGCGGTGCCGTTTACCGTAAACCACAATGTGGAACCGGATCGAACAACGCCAAGGTTTATGGTAACGATGCTGCGTTTGGAAACGTCGACCCGATCGTCCACCAGAGCGCGCGACCAGTAGCTGTCCCCGTTAGTTACATAGACGCGTTCTGAATCCAACTGCATGCGCCAGCCGGAACCCGGAACGGATTGGCCTAAACCTATAAACGGGTTTGCCTTCCATGCATGCCGTATGCTAAAGCCGGTCATGAAAGAAAAATCACCTACGGCAGGCAGTAGGCTCGATACCACCGAGTCTCCCTGCTGGTTTTTTTTGGAAAAATCTATGGCTTGGCCTGCGGCTAAAGCACTGCCGTTGTGCGACCACAGGTCTGTGGGCACGCTGTTGCCGCTGGA
>JAKQNL010000001.1 GCA_029565815.1 Spirochaetota bacterium
CCGGTGCCCATGGCCAAAACCGGCCGCTTTTTTTTGGTGTCTATAACCATGCCCACCAGGGTGTTGATGCAGGATACCGCATCCGCGCCGCCGGCTTCGGCGCCCTTGGCCGCTACCGTTATGTCCGTTACGTTGGGCGACAGCTTTACGATGATGGGTCGATTCGGCCGAGCCTTGTGCTGTGCCCCTGCGTCGGTCAGGTTTCGCAATGAGCGAGTCAGGCGCTCTACCAGGCATGCGTCGGTGCCAAAGGCCATGCCGCCGTGGGCTACGTTCGGACAGCTTACGTTTATCTCGTAGCCGTCTATGCCGTCTTCTTCCTCAAGGGCTTCCACCACGGCGCGGTAGTCGTCTTCGGTTTTTCCGGCCACATTGACGATGACCGAACAGCGGCGCTTTCTAAGCTCGGGTAGTTTGTTCGCTATGAATGCGGCAAGACCCGGGTTTGCCAGTCCTATAGAATTGAGCATGCCGGCCGGGGTTTCCGCAAGGCGGGGTATGTCATTGCCTGGGCGGCTTTCAGGCGTTACCGCCTTGGTGTACAGGGCGCCCAGGCTGTCCACGTCCACAAGGCTTTCGTACTCGGTACCAAAGCCGAAGGTGCCCGATGCAACGCCAACCGGGTTGGGCATAGTGAGCTGGCCTATGCGTACGCTCATATCGATACTCATGCTCGCCTCCAGTCAACCTGTAGTCCGTCAAACACCGGCCCTTCGGCGCATGCCCGCTGGTAAGTGCCGTCTTTCATCGCTACGGCGCAGCCCATGCACGCGCCAACGCCGCAGGCCATCCACTGTTCGGTTGCAGCCTGGAAGGGCGCATTGATGGCCACTGCTCGCTCGGCCACCGCCGCCATCATGGGGGCCGGTCCGCAGGCGTAAAAACAAACAGGCAGGTTGTATCGATATGTTTTCAGGTAGTCGGCCACGGTGCCTGCAAAACCTCTAGAGCCATCGTCGGTGCACAGGACGGAGCCTTCCGGCACAAGGCCAGGCAGGCTGGGGCACAGGTTTTTACTGCGAAAGCCAAGTACCAGTAGGGGCGGGCGGTGTTCGCCTTTTGCGGCTGATTGCATAAGGCTTTTGGCCAGGTACAGCATGGGCCCCAGTCCTATGCCGCCAGCCACCAGCACTGGCTGGCTACCGGCAGGTGGGTTTGCAAAGCCTTTGCCCAATGGACCAAGCACATCCAGAGCCGATCCAGGCTTGAGGGCGGCCAGGGCCTTGGTGCCGCGGCCGCGCTCCTGGAATATGAACGAAGCAGACTCGCCGTCGTAGGAAGAAAATGCAAAGGGCCGACGCAGTACCGGGTCCAGGCCGCTCCCCACTTTTACGGTTAGAAAGGCACCCGGGGCCGGTATGCCCGCGTGGCTATCCCAGCGGAAGCTGATTCGGTAATAGCCGCTTGCAACAGGGTCTATGGACAAAAGCTCCGTGTCAAATCGTTTCATGTCCACCTCGGAATGCACGGTAGCCAAGCATTGCCGCGTTGTCAACCACAGGCTCCCGTGCTAGGCTCAAGCCATGACCATAGCAAAAGACAAAGACGAGCGTTTAGCCGGCGCTCTGGTGTGCATGGTGCTTGCACAGGGCTGTGTTGTTGGCCCAAGCCCGGATGCCCTAACAG
>JAKQNL010000013.1 GCA_029565815.1 Spirochaetota bacterium
TGATGGTGTCCCGAACCATGTCATCGCAGGCGGATCGCATACTCAGAGTGTAGTGCGACTTTGGCGAAATTGGAATACGGATAGGCTTTTATAGGCCAACGTCGTCCACTGCTTGTGTTTCTTCGGCTTTTGGCGGCACCGCAAGGACTTTGTCCACACGGTTACCGTCCATGTCCATCACCTCAAAGCTCCACAGGTTCCAGGAAAAACGTTCTCCGGCCTTGGGTATGGTGCCCAGGCGGTCCAGTACAAAACCTGCTAAGGTTTCATAATCTCCACGTAGCTCGCTTTCGTCAACGTCCATGATATCGGCCAGGTCATCGATGGAAAGGCTACCACCAAGTAGCCAAGAGCCGTCTTCGCGGCGCACCGGTTCGTCGTCGTCTTTTTGGCCAGAAGTCATGGCTTCACCCAGTATCGCTTCGGCCAGGTCGGAAAACGTAACCATGCCGGCAGCTCCGCCGTACTCGTCGAGGATTACCGCAACCCTTCCGCCGGTTTCGCGGAAACGGGAAAACAGATCCAGGGCAGACATGGATTCGGGCACCAGTATGGGCTTTTCCACAAAGGGGTCCAGCGATGTAAATTGCTTTTTTGCCATGGCGGCAACTACGGGGCGCGTGCGTATCATGCCTCGAATGTGATCCAGGTTGCCTTCTGCTAGTGGTAGGTTTGAGTATGCGGAGTTTTCCAAAAGGCTTTTGGCTTGGACAGCCGGCTCGTCACTTGCGTCGATATACACGATGTCCGGGCGCGGTGTCATAAAGGTTGTAACTTTTCTGTCACCTAGATACAGCACGCCTTCGAACATGGCCCGCTCACGGTCATCGAAAATGCCGGTTTCCGTGCCCTGGGCTATGAGCACTTTCACCTCTTCTTCGGTTACAGGCGGCTCATCGCCGTGCCGTATGCGCAAAAGGCGCAGGATTATATCGGTTGTGGCGGACAAAAGCCGCACGATGGGTGAAAACAGAATGGAAAAAAAGCGCAAAGGATAGATGACAACGCTTGCGATGGCTTCCGGCTTGGACAGAGCTATGTTTTTTGGGACCAGTTCGCCGACTACCACCGACAGTATGGTGGTAAGCACAACCACGATGCCGAAAGCCAGCCCGGGGGCGCTTACAGCACTCATACCGTTTGCGATAAGGATGCGCGACAGGTCGTCTGCGATGGTTGCTCCGCCAAAGGCTCCGGCTATGGTGCCGACGAGGGTTATCACTATCTGTATGGTGGATAGAAAACGGCCGGGCTTCATGGCTGTATCCAGGGCAAGGGCTGCGCCTTTATGCCCGTCGTCCGCACGCTGCTTAAGGCGGGCTTTCCGTGCGGATACCACGGCCATTTCCGACAGCGAGAAAAAGCCGTTTACTAGCACGAGGCCAAGGACGATGAATATTTCAGCGCCCATGTGTGCATCCTAGGCTACATAATGGGTACGGTTCTGGCTCGTTGTGCTGTGCGGGGGGTGGGTGGGAATCTGCAGAATTGTTCATGGGCAAAGACTATAGCATGGTTTGCATCTTTGGTGAACCTCCAAAGAATTTTGGTACTGGGATAGCTTCTTGCTGCTACAGGCGTCCGAGCGCTGCGAGGGCTAGGCTTACCGCGGCTATGCACGCGGTTTCGCTTTTAAGGATGCGCGTGCCCATGGATGCGAACGAAAATCCGTGTGCTTCCATCTGGTCCAATTCCCTGTCCGTCCAGCCCCGCTCGCTGCCTATGGCCAGTACCGGATGGCTGCCCTGCGGCGCTATGCGCGCACCCAAGCTACCAAAGCTTTGGGTGCAACGGTATGGGTCCAAAGCCCAGCGGGGAAGGTCTGTACTGCCAAGGCTTTCTACTGCGCGCATAAGGCTCCAGTGCGTTTCCACCGTTGGCAAAAATGGGTTTGCGGCTTGTTCGGCTCCTTCTATAAGAGCAGAACGGAATTCCTTTTTGCGGAAGAAGTCGCTGTCCATGTAGGATTTTTCTCCAAGCTCAGAGCCGCACAGAAGTATAGTGCCGACGCCTAGGCTGCAGAGGTCTTTGAGTATCCTGTTTGCCTGTATGGGCCGGGGAAAGCCAAGTAGTACGGTGAGCGTTGCTAATGCAAGCGTGTTAGCAGCCTGGGCGTCGTTGTCGTGTGCGTTTTGGACAAACGAAAACACCATCCCGTCGGGGCCGTCGCTTTCTATGGTGGCAAGACCGGAGCCGCAATCTGCAATGCCTGCGCACAGCGTATCGCCCTGGCTTTTTTTAAGCACACGGCTTATATGGCGCACGCGCCGGTCGGATGCATCGATACGCTTACCAAGCTCGGCAGCTTCCAGAATGAGCATGTTCATGGCTTTAGAGTGCAGGATGCGCAGGATTTCCGCAAGGGGAGCTTACAAACCATAAGGTTGTAGAGTTACCCAAAAGTCCGTTGCTTTTGTATGAGCATAGGATAAAAAAAAGCCGCCGCGCCGTCTGGTTGGAATACTGATGCCGCGGTACGGCACCGTGGTTCCGCCATCGCGAAGGCGGAACGTATCCGTATGGTAATGGGAAAGCACTGCCCGTCCTCATACCTCCTTGATGTATTCCGTACAACGGCGCGGCGGACAGCAGGTCCGCTTTTTGCTGGAACGGCGGCGGCAGTGCCATTCCAGCTAGATTTCACGTTATAAAATATTTATGTCTGCAGAGTAGTCCACGCCGGGTAGGTCAAAGCCGTGGGCTTGCATAAAGTCGCGGCGGTAGCCGTCCAGGTCTGTGGTTGTTGCCAGATTCTGCTCGGTTGCCTGTCGCATGCGCCTGGTGGTTTCTTCCTGCACGTCGTAGCGCATTTCCCAGTCATCCAGCCGTATGCGGCCGTCAGAGTCTATGGGTACGCATTCGTGTAGGCGCGCGCTTGCAGTCTTTCCGGCCGGGCATGGGGCGTACAGCTTTTGTCGGTACAGCCTGAGTATCTG
>JAKQNL010000019.1 GCA_029565815.1 Spirochaetota bacterium
GCCGACTATTCGCCGGTAAAGGGATGCATGGTTATACGGCCGCGGGGCTATGCCATTTGGGAGCGCCTGCGCGACGACCTGGACCGTCGATTCAAAGAGACCGGCCACCAGAACTGCTACTTCCCCATGTTCATTCCCGAGAGCTTCCTCAAAAAAGAGGCCGAGCACGTGGAGGGTTTTAGCCCCGAGCTTGCCGTTGTTACTCACGCCGGTGGCGAAAAGCTGGACGAGCCTTTGGTGGTTAGGCCTACCAGCGAAACGATAATATGGAATACCTACCGGGGCTGGATACAGTCCTGGCGCGACCTGCCCCTTTTATACAACCAGTGGGCAAACGTGGTGCGCTGGGAAAAACGCACGCGCTTGTTCCTGCGCACCACCGAATTCCTCTGGCAGGAAGGCCACACGGCCCACGAAACCCGGGAAGAAGCGGTGAAGGAAACCGAGACCATGCTGGAAGTGTATCGCCGCTTCGCCGAAGAAGTGCTGTGCCTACCAGTGATAGCCGGCAAAAAAAGCGACGCGGAGAAATTTGCAGGTGCTGTGGATACCTACTCCATAGAAGCCATGATGCAGGACAAAAAAGCCCTGCAGGCGGGCACCAGCCACTTCTTGGGGCAGAACTTTGCAAAGGCGTTTGAGGTGCAATTCCAGAACCGCGACGGCGGGCTCGATTACGTATGGGCCACCAGCTGGGGTGTTTCAACGCGGCTTGTCGGCGCGGTTATCATGACACACTCCGACGACAAGGGCCTCGTGGTGCCGCCCATGCTTGCGCAGGACGAGCTGGTGGTGGTGCCCATCTACAAGACGGACACTAAAGATCAGGTGCTTGCATACGCAGACGGCATTGTCGCGGCCCTAAAGGCCAGCGGCCGCCGCGTTGCATACGACACCGACGACTCGGCCAGCCCCGGCTGGAAGTTCGCCGAGTGGGAAATGCGCGGCGTGCCCATACGCATCGAAGCAGGACCTAAGGATGCTGCGGCCGGCAACGTGGTTATGGTGCGCCGAGATACTGGTGAAAAGCTTGTGGTAAGCGTGGATCAGGTACCGCAAAAAGCCGACGAGCTCCTAAAGGCTATACAGAAAAACCTTTTGGAGCGGGCCAGGGCTTTCCGCGAGGCTAACACCAAGGATGTTGCCACGCACGATGAACTGCTTGCCTTCTTTGGGAAAGAAAAAAAGGCCAAGACCGCAGAGCTTGCTACCGACGGCGAAGACCATGTGGGCACCGCCGACGCGACTGGTGGTTTTGCCCGTGGCCTGTGGTGCGGCGGCCGCGAATGCGAGGCCGAGCTAAAAGCCGCGCTTAAGGTAACGATACGCAATTTGCCGTTTGGTCAGCAGGATGGATGCGAAGGCGGCGCGTGCTGCCTGTGTGGCAAGCCGTCCAAGCACCGCGCTATATTTGCACGGTCATATTGAGCATGGATGCCCGTACCGCGCGTGTAGCTACAGTCCGCGTCATCGCCGCCCTGGCGGTGGCGCTTTGTCTTACAGCTTGCGCTCGTAAAGCAGACGATGCTCGTGGCGTTGTAGCAGCGCCAGAGGCCAGAGAATACCGAGTACCGGCTGGCGGACAGATAGTCATGTCCGTCAGCTCGGATCTTGCACTGGTGGATCCGGCCGGATTGCCCCAGGCGCCTGCGCCGTTTGCGGCTAAGGTAGCAGCCGCTGCGCTACAGGGTTTAGGCGACGGTTCAGCGCTGGTGGCTATCAACAGAAAAGGCTTACGAAAGTTGTCCGTTTCCAAAACCGGCGGATCCGACGGCAACGCTTTTCTTGTACGCGTAGAACCAGTTCTTGGCTCGGAAGCGGAGTTTGAGCACCGAACGCTGGGCGCGGCTTTTTCCCGCGGTGGCGTTCCGGTTTTTTTCCTGTACCGGCATCCGGACGACAATTCGGCGGGCCTGCCCGAAGCTCGGCATGCTTTTGTCGCGGTCAATGGCCTGAGCGCATCGATATGGAACAAGCTGCCGTCCATCGACGCGGGAGCCTACCTGTTTTCGGCTTTTCCCATGTCGGCGGACTATCTGTATATCCAGATGCGCAAGGATACGGAAAAAGGCTTCGACTCGTTGTATGCCGCGTGGAATCCGGATAGCGCTGTGGTGGAAGCCATGACCAGAACCGAGTTTGAGCGGCGCGTACGGCCTAATTCCCCGGCTGCCGGCGGGCCGGCCCTGGAAGCGTGTATGGCTTCTATCGCCGGACCCTTGGTAGCTAGCGCAAGCATGAAAGACGGTACGCGCATGGCCTTTTTGCGCGGCGATATAGACCTGGCTGTGCAATGCTACGCGTACGAGGATACGTCCTGGACCGTGGTGCTTGCATCGGATGGACGTTTGGCCTTACTTGGGCCGGCGGGCGGCACGGTACAAACCATGCTCATAGAACGGCCGGTAGAACGGGCTGTGTTTAGGGATGTTGCCATGGCAGGTTCCCTGGTGCTGGCTGTCTGGGAAGAAGACCTGTTTCCGAACTCAGGACGATCCGGCATAGTCATTGTCGACCCGGCTCGGTAAGTACACACAGGGCTGGGAAAAAGCCATCGGACGCGCTACACTTAGGGCGTGAACAGGCTTTTGCTTTCTATAGCGATAATTCTTTGCGCCGTACCCTTTGCCGCGCATGCGTTCGATGTCAGCCAGGCATCCGGCCGCTTTGGCGTAGCCATCGTGAACAACAGCGAAGATAGCGCCCCCAGCCCGGTCTTAAATACGCTTGGCGGATCGGTCGAGCTTTCCTTTAAAGATGACTATTTTTTAACCCTTGAGCCTGGGCTGGACCTCATGTGGACCAACTACGAGTGGTACGACGGCCGCCGCGCGGCTCCTACGCCTGCAGAAACCGGCGGGGGCAACAACGTGTTCGTGCTCGGCCTGCTTATGGATGTGCCGGTGGTTTTTTCTTTCCCCATAGCGGACAGGTTCTCTGCGGCAGTATCAGTGGGCACGGCCTTTCTCTTGCGCATTTCCATGCCCGGAGACACGACGGCAGGCTACGAAACCCAGATGGCGGACAATCTTTCCAAGGTATCTACCTATTTCTGGCAGGCGGGCAGATGGTGGTATCCGTCGGCCTCTATTCGGCTTAACGTGTGGCTGCAGGAAGGCTTTACCTTTGCACTTGCCGTACGGGGTTTTTTGCCGCTGTTCAACGCATGGACTAAAGACGCCCCTTTTTGGGACGCGGCTATACTGCATGCTACATTGTCCATGTATGTAAGACTGTAGGGAAGCTCTAAAAACCCTATGGTTTTTAAGGTTCCCTGTAGGCTTTCATACCAGCTTATGCGGGTAGTAAGGACATAACCGATAAGAAGTGGAACACGGTTCCGGCTCCCACAAAAATGTGCCATAACGGATGGCTCCAGCTTTTTCCTTTTACCAGGTATACCGCAGCTCCCAGCGTATATGCGGCTCCTCCGGCCATAAGAAACGTTATCGTTTGTTTGCTAACGGATGCTGTAAGCGGTTTCCACGCAAGCACGACTATCCAGCCCATGGCAACGTATCCGATAGTGGACAGGAATTTCGCCTTGCCGGCCAAAAATGGCTTAAGCGCTACACCGATGACAGCGAAACCCCATACCAGGCCGAATATCCACCAGCCAACGCTTGGCCGCAGAGGCAGAAGAGCAAAGGGCGTGTAGGTTCCGGCTATCAACACATAGATTGACGAATGATCCAGCACCTTGAACACGCGTTTTGCCCGCGGAGCAGACAGTGCGTGATACAGGGTCGACATCGTGTACAGTAGCAGCGCGCTTACGCCAAAAACTGCAAATGATACCACGTACCATGCGCTGCCAGTTGTAACTGCCTTGCTAACGAGAATGAATAGACCGGCAATGGCGGCTATGGCACCGATGCCATGGGTGATTGAATTGGCTATCTCTTCTTTGAGAGGATAACGTAGCTGCGTTGCGCGTGCGGATTCTTGCATTGGTTCGACCTTTCGAGTGTTCTACGAGGTTCGATTCCGCAACGCCTGCATGGTTGCGAAAAAAAGCGCCGGGTTAGTCCCGGCGCTTGTGCATTTTTTGCATGGAATCAGAAGATTCCAACGATGCTTACAGCGTGAAGGTCAATCCGTTTACCAGGATGCCTGGCAGCAAGGAGCCACCGGTTGCGCGCCGCTCGTAGGTCTCGCTGTCCACAATGAGGTTTCGTTCTTTGGTAACGGCTTCCAGTTTTGAGCCGAGCATCGCGTACAGCGATTCGTCCCATCGCATGTCCTTGATAGGGCCGACAATCTGGCCATTCTCCACCCACAGGCAGGAGAAACGGGTCATGCCGGTGATGCGCGCGCTGGCCGTGTCGCTCCAGTTTAGGTAATGGAAATTGGAAACATAGATGCCGGTGCCCAAAGCCTTAAGCGCATCGGCTAGCGGAAGACTGCCCGCAGCAATGGATGCCGATCGGACCGATTCCCATGCGCTTGCGCCGTTGGCCGCTACGCCGTACTGCTTTGCCGTCCTGGAAGAAACGATGGTGTTTTTCAGTTTGCCGTTTTCTATCAGGCACAACTTCTGCGGAGCCAGTTCGCCTTCCTCGTTGAATGCCGGTTCCACACCGAGCGTAAAATCCTGATCCAGGCCAAACATAGGAGAGAAGCTTTCGCGACCTTCCCGCAGGGCTAGATACGAACTTTCTCCCTGCCGTATGCCTTTTTCGCCAAGGCCGTTCCAGCTAAAAAACACTACCACTTCGTTGAGGGCGTCTGCGGTGACAAAAGCCCGGTATGCGCCCGGCTTAAGCTCCACCTGCGGCTTGTGCAGGTTTTCCAGGGCCATACGGGTTGCGGCTATGCGGGAAGCATAATCCTCGTCGCTCCATTCCCGGCCGGCGTAGGATGACTTTACCGCGCGTCCGTTGGCTAGCCATGCGGAATAGTCTACCAGGAAGGTTTCGGTTGCAAACCAGTGTTTTGCCCCAGCCGAGTTTGCCGAGCCTTTGCAGATGATGCCTTGCGAGTAAATGCCGGTAAAGTCCATGCCCTGTGCAGGTGTAAGAACACGCTGTGGGATGGATTCCAGACTGAGGAGTTTGCCGCTGTACTGTGCTTCCGAGCGCTCGGTCGCTTCTGGCAGCACCAGGTACGGATCGTCTGGCAGGAGACCCATGACCGACCGGGCCTGGCTTACGGCTTTGCCCATGCGAGTCAGGTCGTCTTCCAGTATGCCGGACAGCATGACGCTGACTGCATAGCTTTTTGTGCCGCGAAACAGCTTGACGCCCAGTTCCGCCTGCTCCACCGATCCGCTTTGGCGCACCTTGCACGCGTTAAAGCGCATGAACTCGGAGCGCTCGCCCTGGTAGGTTACGGCTGCGTGCTCACCGGGTAAAAGTTCTGCCATCACGGCCTGGGATATAGCTTCGAAATGCTGTTTGAATTCCTGTGCTGTTTTCATGAAGCGCCTCCGAATACCTCGACGTCCTTGAAGGCGCACACGGGGCTTGCGTGTCCGACGAACATGACCTGGCCGGGTTCGCCCTTGCCGCAGTTGGGGGTGCCAAAGAACTCAAAGGTGGATGCATCGCCAACCGCGCATAGGTTGCGCCAGAAGGTAGACGATACGCCGCGGTAGTTTGGATCGCGGACGGTTTTGGTAAGTTTTCCGTTTTCTATGAGCGTGCCGTACTCCGCGCCGAACTGGAACTTGTTGC
>JAKQNL010000037.1 GCA_029565815.1 Spirochaetota bacterium
AACTTCGAGCCTGGCTTCTATTCCAAGCACTTTCTTAAAGATTTGCGCATAGCCCTCAATGCGGCCAAAGCCATGAACCGGAAATTGCCCATGCTGGAAATGGCAGAGCGCTTGTTCACCACGCTGACCAATAAAGATATGGCCGACAAAGGCACGCAGGCTCTGTATCTTTTGTATAAGAACGGTTGGGTATAATGCCTCCGGACGGCGACAAGACAGGCCGCCCCGGGTACGACCGGGTGTTTTTACCTCCGCCAGATACCATAGTGGACGGCGGAGTGTTTAGGCTGGGTTGCTTTTCGGGTCCTGCCGCGCGGGCAAACATGCTCGATGTGCAGATGCCCTACCACTATCCGGTGCCCCGATGGTTTAAGGCCCTGCGATGCAAAGAGTGGCGCGCCTTCCAGTTTGGAGATTCCCGCTTTTACGCCATGGCTGCATTGTACGAAGGAAAAACTTTTTCGCTGGTATTGTTTAACGCATGGGACAAAGAGCGCAAGAAGGCATACGAGTTCCGCAAAGTGCTGCCGCCGCGCTCGTTCGGCATTGGCGAAAACCTCGATGGCTCCGAGATCGCCTACCGCGGGCGGAAATTTTCCCTCAGTATGGCCAGCCCCCTGTCTGAAGGCGTGGTGCTGGTAGAGGTAGAGGCAGCCAAACGCGGCCCAAGGCCGGCTTTTTCCGGCAGCTTCCGTTTTGCGTATAACGCCAGGCAAACCGCCCCCTGCTCGGCCTGTATGCCTTTGGGGCTCAACCGTGCATTGTATTCGCTGAAAGTACTCATGCCCATGGAAGGTTGGTTTGAAACCAAGGACGAGCGCTACGACTTCGCGGCTGCGGATTCCATGGGTGTGCTGGATGACCACAAGGGATACTATCCCTTCCGTATGCGCTACGACTGGGTAAGCGGCTTTGGCGTGGACCAAAAAGGCCGGCGTGTCGGGTTTAACCTTACCCACAACCAGGTTAAAGACCAATCGCTGTACAACGAGAATCTGCTGTGGATAAACTCTCGAGCATTTCCGCTGCCGCCTGTCCGCGTAACCAGGCCGCAAGGACCAGCCGGCGTGTGGCACATACAGGACACCGAGGGCTTGGTGGACCTGCTGTTCAAACCGGAGCGCAAACACAGCATCAAGCTGGATACCATAGTCATGGCTGCCGACTACCACGGCCCGTTTGGCTCATTTGAGGGCGTTTTGCGCTCTCCGGATGGCGGCGAAAAGGTAGACGCAAAAACCCTGTACGGCATGGGCGAACAGAAATTCCTGCGCGCATAGGCTGGAAGCTAGCCTAGCCTAAAGCCCTAGCTTTTCCTGTAAGCGTTCCAGCTCCCGGCCGGACAGGCCCGACTCGCCGCCGGCAAGCATTGCCTTGACGGCCTGTAGCTCGCTGGCGTTGAGGCGCGCGCCGCCCAATAGGTTACTCTTAAAACTTGCGGTGGCCATCGGCGCTACCACTGCGCATATATCCAAAAGAACCTTCGCGTAGTCCCGTATTTCCTTTTGCGCGTGGCCGTCCAGGCGCAGGGCAAGAAAGCGGAACAGATTGTGCAGATCCATCTGCCAGTACCACTCGGTATACATGGACAAGGGCAAATTGACCCGTGCAAGCTCCCGGGCAAGGCCGGAATCCACCAGGGCTTTGTACTGGGCGTATGCTTCCTTTTGGCCGGCTTCCAGCTTTTGGATGACGGCAGCCGCTTGTTCCGGCGGCAAGCTTTCTTCCTGGCGGCCCTGTTTGTTGTCTTTGGACTGCAGGGCAAGGGCCTGCGGTTCGGGAAGCCAAAACTCGTCCTTCATAACCGAATAGCGACCGGAAATTTCGTTTAAGCGGGCGGTGCGGTGGCGTATCCACTGGCGGGCGACGAAAATGGGCATTTTAACGTGGAAGGTTAGCACAACCTGTTCGAAGGGCGATGTGTGCTCGTTGCGTAACAGGTAGTCGATAAGGGCTGCATCCTCGCGGACGGTTTTGGTGCCAGACCCGTAGGAAACACGCGCAGCCTGCACAATGCGGTCGTCGCCGCCCATGTAGTCCACCAGGCGCACAAAGCCCTTATTGTGTACCGGAAATTCCCGGTCCAGGATTTTTTCTGCTTCCGCAACGATACATCGAGCCATGAACAGCCTCCAGCCAGATTTTTATTCTTCTATAGTAAAGGTAAAGTATACACCGCGGGCGTGGCGTTCGGAAACATCGACCGAAGCCACGCGAGCACCAGCAGGGCCTTTGTGCAGCCACGAACTAAGCCGGGCTATATCTGCCGGCATGCCCTCGGCATAGACTTCCACGCCCCCGTCCTGCAGGTTTTTTACCCATCCGCGTATACCCAGCGATCGGGCTATGCTGCGGGTTTCATAGCGGAATCCTACACCCTGCACACTGCCGCGCACCAGGGCAAGTATGGCTGTGTCGGCGGGTCGGGACTTTTCCGTCATAGGCTAGCCCTTAGGCGCCGCTTGCCAGTATCGAGCTTATTTTTGCTTCTAGTTCCGCGTAGTCGAAGGGTTTGTACACAACCTCGTAGGGAATGGGGAAATCCGGGCGCAAAAAGCCGGATGTTATGATGACATGCTTGTCCGGGCAATATTTTTGCAGGAATTTGATCCAATAATCGCCGCCAAGCACGTCCATGCGGTAATCGCTTATGATCAAGCGTACCGTGTTGTCCAACAGCTGCTTGATGGCTCCAACGCCGTCGGATGCAACCAGCACCTCGTAGCCCTTTTTGCGCAGGTAGTCACGGAGGGTTAGTCGGATTGCATCTTCGTCTTCTACCACCAGAATG
>JAKQNL010000042.1 GCA_029565815.1 Spirochaetota bacterium
GGCGGCGGTCGCCGTAGGTGCTCTCTAAGACCAGGTAGTCCGCGCCGGCCATGACCTCCGGGTCCCGGATGATGGGCTTGTCCGGCCGCCCTAGGTCCCCGCTCATGCCCAGGCGCACCGTTTTGCCGGCCTTGTCCCGTATGGTAAGGTGAGCCGTGGCCGAACCCAGAATGTGGCCGGCGTCTCGGAACTCAAGCTGTACTCCGTCTGCAACGCTGAACGGGCGGCCGTAGTTCACCGTGATGAACTGGTTGGTGGCCTGAACCGCGTCCTGCTCGTCAAACAATGGCTTCCAGGTAAAAGCCTGGCCCTTTTTAGCCGCTTGCTTGGACAGGTACTCCGCATCCCGGGCCTGTATGCGGGCCGAATCCATCATAATGAGGCTTGCAAGATCCCGGGTGGCCGAGGTGGAAAAAATATTGCCCTTAAAGCCGCGCTTGACCAAAAGGGGCAGCATGCCGCAGTGATCGTAGTGGGCGTGGGTAAGGATGACGGCTTCTATGGAAGCCGGATCGGGTACCAGCTCTTTGTTTTTCCGGTCGCTTTCATCGCGCTTGCCCTGGAATGCGCCGCAGTCCACCAAAAAGCGGCGGCCGTCAACCTCGATGATGTGTTTAGAACCGGTTACCTCGCGGGCGGCGCCCGCAGAACTCAATGTAATTGCCATAGCAACAGAATACGACCATACGCCTCTGGACGCAAGCCCGCGGGGTCTGTCCCCACGCCCCCGACGCCCGCCCGACTCGAGGGTCTGACCCCAGCGCAGATAGCCCCAGGGTCTGACCCCAGCATTGTTTTCGCGAAAGAGCTGCGCTAGACTCTACGTCTATGAAACAAGTACCCGTGAACACAAACCTGCTCATGAACGAACTCAAGGGAACCCTCATACTCCAGAACCTGTCCGTGGAGGAGCTGCAGAGCTTTATCGCGGCCAGCGAGCTGTGGGAGTACGCGCCTGGCGAAGCCCTGGTCACGCAGGATTCCTTAAGCCGCTACCTGTATATCCTTTTGTCCGGCTCGGTGGACATCGTGGTTCACGGCAAGGAAAAGGGAAACATACACCTGTCGTCGGTTGACGCAGGCGACGTGATAGGTGAAGCGTCGATTTTCATGGATGTGCGCCGAACAGCCAGCGCAATAGCCAGAACCGGCATACGGCTGGTCAGCATTTCCAGAGACCGAATTTTTGAATTTTGCAACGACCATCCGAAAGCCGGCCTGAAGATTTTCACATTTATCATTTACAGCCTCTTGCACAAGCTGTCGGGCATGAATAAAGATTTGGCTGTGGAACGCGAGTCCATGATCACCCAGGAGGATCTGGACACGCTCAAGAACCTGTTCCCAAAAACGATAGACGAGATCATAACGCCCTAACAGGGCCTCTGCCTCTTTGTGGAGGCAGTGCCCGGGTCATCCGGGCGACACCCGGAGCAGCCTGCGGCGCGCTCTACTACCAGTAGGTTTTCATGGTACACGATAGGTTTTTAGTCATTTTCAACCCGACCGCCGGCAAGGGAGCCGCGGAAAAACGGCGAGAGGAACTGTGCGCGCTTTTGGACGCATCCGGCCTGCATTGGGAGATGGAAAGCACCAACGCTCCCGGACACGCAACCCAGCTTGCGGCCGGCGCGCACGATCGCGGGTTCACCGTGGTGGTGTCCGCAGGCGGCGACGGTACGGCTAACGAGGTAGTCAACGGCCTCATGGCATGTGCGGACCAGGGCAAGACGCCGCCGGCTTTGGGTATTTTGGCCATAGGCCGTGGCAACGACTTTGCCTATGGCGCCGATGTGCCTAAAACGATAGAGGGCTGCGTTCAAACCCTGGTAAAAGGCCAGCGCCGCCCGCTGGATGTCGGCCGTGTCGCCGGAGGAGATTATCCGGAAGGTAAATATTTCTGCAACGGCATAGGCATAGGTTTTGACACCATGGTTGGGCTGGAAGCCGCCAAGATGAAATGGGTGCACGGATTCATGGCATACGTCCTTGGGGCTGCCAAGTGCTTTATCAATTTTCCGCCCGCCCCGAGCGTAAGCATTTCCTACAACGGCACGACCATTGCCCGGGAAAGCAGGCAAATATCCGTCATGAACGGCAAGCGCATGGGCGGGGCGTTTTACATGGCCCCGGACGCAAAAAACTACGACGGCCTCTTAAACCTGTGTGTTTCGAACAAAGCCAACCGCTTGCAGCTTTTCGGCATCATCATGCGCTACGCCCGCGGCAGCCAGGCAAACGACAAGCGCTTCATCTGCGATACGGCCGGTCATTACCGTATCGAAGCTCCGGCCGGCGGCCTTATTGTCCATGCGGACGGCGAAACCATTTGCACCAACGGCACCAGCTTGGACATTCGCTGCCTGCCGGGCACCTTGAGCGCCATATACGAGCCGGAGCTTGTGCAGTGAAACCATCGGCCAGGCTGGTCACGCCGCTGGTCCGCTGGGCGTTCTCTGCCGTATGCAGGATAGACGCCAGCGCGATGAGCGCCGTCCCGCCGCGCGGCCCGCTCATTGTCGCCATCAACCACGTTAATTTTCTGGAAGTTCCGCTTATCTACGCCTACCTGTACCCCAGGGACGCGCGCGGCATCGTAAAAGCGGAAACCTGGAAGAACCCCATCATGGCTTTTTTGGCCCATTCATGGGATGCTATCCCCCTGGACCGCGATGCAAGCGACCTAGCGGCCATGCGCCTTGCTTTGGACATACTGGCGCAGGGAAAAATCCTTATCATAGCGCCGGAAGGTACCCGAAGCGGACACGGGAAGCTCCAGAAGGGCCAAGGCGGCATCGTGCAGCTTGCGCTGAAATCCGGCGCGCCCATACTTCCCGTAGCGCATACGGGCGGGCACATGTTCTGGAAGAACCTGCGCTCGTGCCGAAGAACCAGGTTCCGTTTCTCCGTCGGACAGCCTTTCACCCTCGCTTCACCGGAAGGGCCCGGAAGCCCCGTGTCCAGGGCTGTGCGCAAAGAGATGACCGACGCGGTCATGAACCAACTGGCCTTGCTGTTGCCGCCCGGCCAGCGCGGGGAATATCCGGATCCGGCACGATTTCCCGACCGGACTATACGCTTCATGGAAAAAGTATAAGATGCACAGTCCATCCATCGCATTCTTCGACGTGGATCACACCCTAACCCGGCGGTCTACAGGAACCCATTTTGCCTTAGAAGCGGTTAGGCAGGGTGTCATAAGCCCATGGCGACTTGCTGCCTTGCCCTTTCTGTATATTGGCTACCGGCTTGGCCCGCGGCAACGCGACAGCAGTACAGCCAGCTACTCAAGCTTGCCGGCTTTCGCCGGACTGGATGAAAGCTGGGTGCGGCAGGCCGCACAGGACGCCGTTCACAACAGGATACTGCCGGATCTGCGACCCACAGCCCTGTCCATGATACAGGAAGCAAAACAATCCGGCGCCCTGGTGATACTCGCAACCAGCACCTTCGACTTTATCGCAGAGCCGCTTGCCCGTGAGCTAGGCATAGGTATGGTCATAGCAAGTCCCGTGGAATTTGCCGGCGGGAAAACCACCGGGCGCGTACCCGGGGGCCTGGTGCTTGGTCCACGGAAACTGCAGCTGTGTAAGGATGCTGCGGATGAGCGCGGCGTGGCCCTGTCGTCATGCTCATTTTACAGCGACAGCGTTCACGACCTGCCATTGCTCCTGGCCGTCGGCAAACCGGTAGCGGTGCACCCGGACCTGCGCTTGCGCCGGCATGCGCGGCTCTATTCCTGGCTCATTGTAGGCTGACAAACCCAGCCCTGCATGTGCCTACAGCTGCCAGCATAAAAAAAGCGCCCGGCTGTAGGCCGGACGCTGTATCAACTAAACCAGCTAGCTTAGAACAGCACCTTTGCGCCAAATACCCACTTGAAGGGCATAACCGGCAGTTCCCAGATAGCAGCGCCGCTGCCGTCTTTCTGGTACACGGGGCTGTCGCTCTGGGCGCTCCACATGGCCTTGAAGAATATGCCTATGTGATCCAGGTTAAGGCCAAGACCAAGGCCTATGTCGGCGTAGTTGCTGGCTGCTAAAGGATCATCGGTAAGCGTGGGATACACTTCCCGCGCACGGTCTACATTGGTGTAGCCAAAGCCCCACTGGCCAACACCAGCCTGCACGAATGGATCCAGTAATGCCTTGCCGCCAAACAGGTGGTAGGAAATAAAGAAGTTCACGTCGTAGTTCCACATATCCAAGCGCCTGTCGTCCTCCCACTTGTAGGTCTGCTGGTTAAACGACAGGCCTATGCCCAGGTTGCTGAATATGAATTCGCCAAAACCGCCCCAGTACACGCCCTGGCCGTCCCTAAAATCTGCCCAGGCTTCGGACAAATTTGGCAGGTCGCCGTTTGCATCTTTCTGGTAATACTGTTGCGCCGAGACGCCCAAAACGATCTGGCCAAATGCCCCGGATACCGCAAACGCCAGGACGGCAACGATCATTATTGCT
>JAKQNL010000108.1 GCA_029565815.1 Spirochaetota bacterium
TCGACATCAACTGCGGCTGCCCGGTACCAAAAGTCGTGCAGTGCGGTGCAGGCTCAGCTCTCATGCGAGATCCAAACCGGGTTCGCCTCATTGTGCGCGCGATGACCAGCGCGGTGGAAATCCCTATCAGCATAAAAATCAGGCTGGGCTGGGACGATACATCCTTAAACTATCTGGATGTAGCACAGGCAGCGGTTGACGGAGGAGCCGCAGCCGTTACCCTCCATGCGCGCACCAGGGCTCAGGGCTATACCGGTAAAGCAGACCGTAGCGCGTTCGGCATTCTTGCACGAGCCATGCCCGTACCGGTATTCGCGTCGGGTGACCTGTTTAGCCCGGCAGATGCACAGGCCATACTGTCTGACGAATCGGTGGCAGGCGTCATGTTTGCTCGTGGTGCCATGGGCGACCCGTTTATCTTCCGAAGAACCAAAGCTCTGCTTTTAGGCTTGCCTGACCCGGTGCCCGAAATGGCCGAACGCATAGCCGCTGCTCGCCGCCACTTTTATCTATCACTAGACTTGTACGGCGAGCGGGTTGCTTGCATGGAGTTCCGTAAGCAAGCATGCTCGTGGCTCAAAGGTATCCGCCATGGAGCCGAGCTACGCTCCCGGGTAGTCACCTGCAAAAATGCCGACGATTACGAAAGTTTTTTCCAGGAATGGGAGGATTTTCCGAGTGCCAAACCACAGGGCTAATAATACGTGTAACGAAGCTTTGGGATAATGCTCAAGGACTTCATTCTTATAGTGCTATTTTTGAAAAAGCCATCAAAAAACAGGCACAGAAACAGTTATTTCATTATTGTAACAATACTTACTTCCAAATCATCCCAAAGCTTCGTAACACTAGAGTCAGTTCGAGCTCTGCCGTTTTAGCCAGGACTGAATCCTTGCAGCCAGCGTATCCGTACCCGACCCATCCGGCCCCGTCGCCGCCACTAAAAAAGGCAATACTATCTGAGCCTTCATGGCAGGCCAGCTGGACGGCAAGATAGCCGGGGCGCTCAGCGAGCGGGCGGGCGGCAGCCTTCCCAACAGCGACGGGTAGTACAACGGGAATAATTTTTCGTTAACCTGCCGGACCGCGGAGAAACCGCCGGCTATGCCAAATGAAAGCTCCGAAGACCGAAAGCGGCGCGCATCGTCAAGAATGGTTTTTTGGGTATCCTCGGAGTAAAACCACTTGAGGAAGGCTTCGGCAGCCTGCTTGCCGCTGGATCTACGACAAATTCCCGCATATACGATGCCGTCCGATATGGGCAATTTACCGTCCCCGGCCAGCCAACGGAACGAAAGCGAAGCCCTTCTCTCCTCGGGAATAACGAAGAACTCGGATGAATCCATGGCCGCGAACGCGATTCGGCCTTCCTGAACGGACTTGCCCGGCGGAAGATACAGATACTTGAACTGAAATTCGTCCTCGCGCGCCGCGGAACCATTGGCCCGTACCGTCCACTCGCGTAAATATTGAATGCCCTGTGCAAGCGAAGAAGCATCCCAACTTAGAGGCGCTCCTTCGCGGAACGATCCGCCTTTCAGCTGGACGACATTATATAAAAATTCAGGCGACCAGCGCGGGCCAAATCCCAGTGCGGTCCACGAGCCTTTTGTTTCCTTGTTGCTGGCTACTGCAAGTTTTTCAAGCTCGGCTAGCTCCAACGTAAAACTGTTGGAGATCTGCGCTTCCTGTTTTTTGTCAAACATTATCAGCGGCAAGTTGAACGACACGGGCAGCAACAGCTGCCTGCCGTCCAGATTGCCCAAATCCAATAGCTCGCCATAAAACGCGCTCTGATTGACCACCAATTCCGAAAAAAGATAATCCAGAGACTGGAAGTGTCCGCGTGCGCTGGAGCTTTTCAGATACCGGCCGATAACGAGGGCAGGTTTTGGTCCAGGGGCGTTTAAGCCAGCCGCCAAGTCCGCATCGTAGATCACATGCACCCAGTGACGGTCCTGTGAGGCGTTGAACGCATCGGCATACAGAGCCATCTGGGGTACGTCGGTACGCAACTCGGCAACCGACTCATCAAAGAAAGCACAGGAAGCCACAGCAAAAGCCGCAACGGCGGCCAATAAAATCCTCATGACCATAGACTACAGAATGCACTCATCTCGCGCAAGCAGTTTTCTTAGAACCGATAGCTGGCGCATGTGTTGTGCTATGCGATATACTGCCTGCATGCAGATCAAGAATCCCGAAGTCTACTCGATCATCGAGTCGATCGGGCACCACTACAGGACAAACATTTCCAACCGTTTTACGCGAGGCGCACTGTCAATTTTGCCCCTAGACAACGCGGCCTGGAACCAGATAGAAGAACTTACCGAAAAAGCCGCTAACTACCGGTATCAAGGTTATCACCTAGACGAGTTGTACCAGCTCATTCTGGCGATGGGCAAATTCGTCAACGCAGCCCGAAAACAGGCAGCCCAGACCCTGCGATACGGCGCTGCATCCGACAGGCTCAGCGCCCAGGATAAGGTGCTTCGCGACATGGTCGTGAATAACTTCGACTCGAACCTGAACATCCTTGCCGACACCGTGAACAAATTATACGTAAAAGTATTCCAACTTGATCAGGAAGACGCGGGCATACGGCCGACGGTCCGGTCAAAATTCCCAGAGCTTAATGAACTCGGGCGTTATCTGGTAGGCTGATAGTTGGCGTTACTTGACACGCACACCGGATTCCAATAATATTCCCCGCACGTGAGGGAGTGGTGTCCGAGCGGTTTAAGG
>JAKQNL010000073.1 GCA_029565815.1 Spirochaetota bacterium
TTTTGCGGGAGCTTGGTGCCCTGTGGTCCGACCCGGCAAGCTTGCCGGAAGGTTCCTACTGGGCGGCAAACCACCTGGGCTGAAGGGCGGCCGGGCTGTCGCCCTTGCCGGACTCACTATAACGCCGTACAATGCTCACCATGGGTTTTTTGCGCGCTCTAGCGGATTTTTTTCACAGGCTCTTTGGCGGCGGCGACGGTCCGAGGGCCGAACTCAAGCGTGTGTACGCGCCTTTGGCCAAGCTCAAGCCGCCGTACTACCGCTTTAAGAACAACCAGGTAATGCCAGGCTTCGCCCAGGATCTGCACCTGTTCTGCAAAGCCCTAAAACCGCTCATGGATTTGGCAGACCGCACCCTGGCCCATCCGGACCTGCGCGTTTCCCGCCGCTATTTCGACTACCTTATCGATTGCGAGCTGCCTCCCGAAGACCTGGAACGCAAAGCCAGCTTTTTTTATGACGGCATGAAGGCCAGGCTAGAAAATACCGTAAAAGCCGACGAAGAGCTTGAGCTTATAGAAACGGAGTTCCAACGCTTTTTGGGCTGTATCGATATTCTGGAAAAGAGCCAGCTTAATTCCGAGCTTGCGGAAACCGAGCGTTTTACGGAGCTGTGCCGACATGACTGGGAACGGGTGCTCGGTTTCTTCGATCCGGGCGTCAGCCTGGACGAGACCCGATACCGGCCGGATTTCCAACCATGCGACGGCGAGCAGGTGCTGCCCGAGCTGGTGGACGCGTACTATCTGACCGGCGGCTTTGCCTTTTCCGATGGCCTGTTCCGCAAGGTCATGAAGGTGTACGAAAAGCTATCGCCCGCCGCGGCTCAAGGCCGCCGGACCAAAATGGTCAAGATATTCGAAACCCTCAACAAAGTCCTTATGTACCGGCTGAATCCGGACAACCTCCTTGCGCTTATCCGTCTGGTAAAGGGCGACCCGCAGTACGCCCCGTCGCTGTTGCGGGAGCAGGGCCGCTACCTGGAGCAGTACCGCGAGCGCCTGGTGGCCCAGTTTGACCGGGACCGCGACCGCTTGCGCAGGGAACGGCACGAAAGCTCGGTGGCCAACGACATACGCGAACTGTTTGGCGCAACGCCGATTGCGACGGTGGAGGATTACGACGAGGATATCGACGCATACCTTAGGCGGGAAAGCCCTACTGGCTTTACGCATATCAAGGCCATGTCCATGCTCAAAACCTTCGTGCACGGCATTTTTGAAACGCAGATAAAAGAACTGGTAAAAAAAGTGCTGGTGGAAGGCTATTTTGACAGCAAGACCTTCCAGAGCAATCTTGCTAATATTTTATACCAGTGTGACCGGACCTCGGCCCGCATGGTCGCATTCGAGGATATGCTCCATTCCAGCGGCCGGGTTTCCATCGGGGCGGTGCGCCGCTATGTGGACGAGATGCGGCACGGCAAGGATGTGCTGACCTATCTGGGCAAAATCGTGGACGAGATAAACTACAAGGCCCGCGAGATATGCGATGACGAAACCGGTTTGTTCAAAATGCTCGGCGATACCTTGGGCGAGCTTTTGGCGGACTACCGCAAGTCCAGCCCGGATTTGGTTACCAATATCCGTAACCTGGGCGGCATGCGCAATAAGGAAATCATGGCGGCCCTGGCCGACGGTCAGCGCAAAATAGATACCTTTGTACGGGTTATGCGTAATTTTACCGGTCCGGGGCCCCAGATAGCAGGTTCTCTCCTTCCTTCTGCTCCTGTCAATGGCGCCCAAGCGCATGCCGACGGACTTCGGCTGCCCAGCGAAGCCGCCAGGGCCAAAGCGCCTGCCCAAGATTCCATGCTGCCCGAAGACCTTCCGTCCGCTTGAGCCGTATTGCGCCAAGGGCCGCGGCCGTGTTACAAACAAGCGTGAAACCCCACAGTCAACCCGATCCCGGATATTCCGATGAAGCGCTTGGACATTACTGCGGACTGGCCGGCATACGCTCGCGCCATGAAGCGGACGTGTCCCGCGACTTGTTCTATATGTTATTCGCACAGCAACACCGTGGCCAGGAAGCCTGCGGTATAGCCTGGGACGCCGCAGGCCGCGTGATGGTGGACAAGCGCCTGGGCATGGTGTCCGGCTCGGCAGAACGCTGGCTTGGTTCGCCTGTGCGGTCCAAAGCAGGCATTGGCCACGTTCGCTACGCGACGCACGGCGGCGGCGGCATTGCGAACGCCCAGCCCCTGGCCGTCAGCTGCATCAAGGGCGAACTAGCGCTGGGTCACAACGGTAACCTGTCCAACGGCGGCGCGATACGCTCTGCGCTGTTCCAGCAGGGAGCCATTTTCCAGACTACCAGCGATTCGGAGCTGTTTCTTCACCGCATCAGCCGTTCGCCCAAACAGGGCTTGGAAGAAACCCTGAGGGACGCTTTGTCCGGCGTGGAAGGGGCATACAGCCTGGCCATGTTATGGGACGGCGCGCTTATTGCGGCCCGGGACCCCATGGGATTCCGGCCGCTGCACCTGGCCCGGCGGGATGATACCTGGTATGTGGCCAGTGAAACCTGCGCACTGCGCGCGCTTGGCATTTTGTCCTGGCGCGAAATAGAGCCCGGCGAGTGTGTCGTCATCGACGATACAGGTCCTCGCTCGTTCTTTCTGCCCCCGGCACAAAAAAAGGCGCGCTGCATATTCGAGCTCATATACTTTGCCCGGCCGGATTCCTATATTTTTGGCCGGTCCGTGTACGGATCGCGCAAGGCTCTTGGAGCCGCGATTGCAGACTTGGACGAGTTGAAGCCCGATGTGGTCATTCCCGTGCCGGATTCCGGTACGCTGGCGGCCATGGGCTACTCCGAGCGCTCGGGTGTTCCCTTTGCTATGGGACTTACCCGAAACCATTACGCCGGGCGCAGCTTCATATTGCCCAACAAGGGCGAACGAGAGCTGGCGGTGCGCATGAAGCTGCACGCGGTTGAAGAAGTGGTAAACGGCAAGTGTGTGGTTATCGTAGACGATTCCCTGGTGCGCGGCACAACCAGCGGCATCATAGTCCGTCTTCTAAAAGAAGCTGGCGCTAAGGAAGTGCATTTGCGGCTTTCCAGCCCGGAACTGAAATGGCCCTGCTACTACGGCATAGACATACCGACGCGTGAAGAACTTATATCCAACAGCCTGGACGAAAAGGGCATAGCCGAGCATATAGGCGCGGACAGCGTGCGCTTTTTGCCGGTAGCGGCCACCAGGGCTTGCCTAAACGCTCCAAACGGCGAGTACTGCTGCGCGTGTTTTGACGGGAACCATCCCTGTCAGCTTAAAGACTGCTAATTTCGACTTTGCTGCGCATCTGCGCGGCTTTAAGAATTTTTCGGAGGAACGGCATGGCAATAGATTATCGTTCGGCGGGCGTCGACATGGAAAAGGGCGACCAGTTCGCGGACTTCATAAAGAACCTGCCGTCCAAAGCTGTGGACAAGGGCATAGGTGGTTTCGCCGGCGGCATCCCGCTCACAAACATAGCGGGCATGCGCGAACCCATGCTCATGTCCACCACCGACGGCGTTGGTACCAAGCTTTTGGTTGCAAAAAAACTTAACAAATGGGATACCATCGGCATCGACCTGGTGGCCATGAACGTAAACGACCTTATAGTCTGCGGCTGTAAGCCGCTCAACTTTTTGGATTACATAGCCTGCGGCCGCATCGACGAGACAAAACTGCATGCCATAATCAAAGGCATTGTGGATGGCTGCGAGCAAGCAGACTGCGTGCTTACCGGCGGCGAAACGGCGGAAATGCCCGATGTGTACGAAGCCGACGATGTGGACCTAGCAGGCTTCTGCACCGGTGTGGTGGACAAAGCCGACATGCTGCCCCGCCTTGGCGAAATGTCTGAAGGGGACGTGGTGCTTGGCCTTCCGTCCAGCGGCGTTCACTCCAACGGCTACTCCCTGGCCCGCAAGTGCGTCCCCGACTCGGACAGCAAAGCCTGGGACCTTTTGCTTACGCCAACCCGCATTTACGTGCGCGAGTTGTCCACCCTTATCGGCACGGGCAAAGTTCTTGGCGCCGCGCACATAACCGGTTCCGGCCTGGACGGAAACTTCGAGCGCGTGGTGCCCAAGGGACTGCGGGGCAACTGGAGCTGGTCCTGGCAGCGCCCACAGATTTTCGACATCATCCAAAAAGGCGGACAGGTTCCCGAAGCGGAAATGCGCGCGGTATTCAACCTGGGCGTCGGCATAGCCTTTGTGGTAAAAGCCAAGGACGAGTCCGAAGTGCTGTCCTTCGCCAAGTCCAAGGGCATAGAAGCATTCAGGATGGGAAGCCTGGTTCGTGGCTAAACTGGCTGTGTTGGCCAGCGGCAATGGAAGTAATTTCCAGGCCCTGGCCGATGCGATTATAGCCGACGGTCGGCATAGCGTCGTTCTTTTGGCCTGCGACAAAGCAGAAGCCTATGCTCTAGAGCGGGCTAAGAACCTGGGCGTACCAACCGTGCTGGTGTCGTACAAAGGCAGGCCGCGCCCGGAAGCCGAAGCCCAGCTTCACGATGCCCTTACGGCGGCCGGCGCGGATATCGTTGCGCTGGCCGGATTCATGCGCATTTTAAGTGCCAATTTTGTGCACCAGTGGGCCGGACGCCTTGTAAACGTCCATCCATCCATACTGCCGGCGTGGCCCGGCGCTCACGCTATCGAGCGGGCCTATGAAGCCGGCGAGCCTGAGCTGGGCGTTACCGTCCACTATGTGGACGCAGGCATGGACACAGGGCCAATCATCGGGCAGGTCCGTGTGCCGCGGGGTCAGACCCTGGACGATACCGAAGCTTTGATACACAAGGCCGAGCATAGTCTATATCCCCGCCTGGTGTTGGAGCTATTGAACCGGGTGTAAGCCCGCGCGCTATCCCAAAGCTTCGTAACACAGGGGGGGGCTTAGAACATGGCAGGTAAAAAGAAAAACGCTGCGAACCCGCAGGCGGATCTAGCCCGTGAATTGTCCGAACTCATTCCCCAGCTGGACGAAGAAGGCTTGGCCTTCCTCATAGAGCAGGCTCGCGTTCACCTGTACAATATGAAGGTAGCTGAGCTAGAGGCTGCCGGTCAGAAGATTGATCAGGCTAGCGAGCGCCGTGCCGTGGTGGTTCCAAAGGGCAAAAAAGCCCAGGACGAGCCTTTTCAGGGCCTGTCCATTAAGGCTGGGGAGGGTGGCAGCGATTTCCATATAGTCCGCGCCGGCAAATGGAAGCTGTTCTCCGCGGAAGAAATGCTTGCCATGACCAAGATAGCCACCGTGGCCGACCCTGAGCTGGAAGTAAGCGGCCGTTTGTACCAGTGGCTCAAGCGCGAGCGCTCGGACTTTTTTGCGGATTTCCCGGCAAGCGGCCCGAGTGACAAGCTCATGGTAGCCCTGGTTGCACTCATAAGGAAAACTTTCACGGTTAAGCGCTAGCTTCCCTAAGTGTTACGAAGCTTTGGGATGAGCTACGGGCAATACTATAATGACGAGTACTTTGCACCTACGGTTACGAATAATTTTGATCCAAGCTCTTTAATTATTTTGTACAACAAGAAATAGCTGCTAAGTATCCCAAAGCTTTGTAACACTAGTCAAAGCTTCCTACCACGCAGGCAGGCTCGACGTGAATCGGCTTTTTGCGCTACTATGCGCAACCACCACAGTACAAGGCGGCTTTTCTTATGAAAACACTGGTTTTGGGCAATGGTGCCCGCGAACATGCGCTTGCATGGGCTTTTTCCAAGTCGCGGCGCAACACTGGCCTGTTCTGCATGCCCGGCAATGCCGGCACCGAAGAGCTGGCTGTGAACATAGCGGGCAATCCTCTGGATCCAGCATCCTGTGTGCGGACCTGGAAGGAATGCGGCGCTGACCTGGTGGTCATTGGGCCGGAAGGCCCCCTGGCAGCCGGTGTTGCCGACGCGCTTCGGGCAGAGGGCGCATTGGTGTTCGGCCCGGGCAAGGAAGCAGCCCGCTTGGAGGCAAGTAAGGCTTTTGCCCGATCCTTCTCCGACCGGGCGTCCATACGATCAGCCCGCACGGACCGATTCGCGTCGTTTCCGGATTTCGAGACCTGGCTTGCGTCAAAACGCGACAGCCAGGGAACACAGCGCGTGGTGCTTAAAAAAAGCGGACTGGCCGCCGGTAAGGGCGTGCTCGAATCCGACGACCCTAGCGAACTGACCAGCTTTGCACGCTCCGTGCTTAAAGACGACGAGCTGTTGGCGGAAGAATTCTTAACAGGGTACGAGCTGTCCGTGTTTGCCCTAACCGACGGTAAGCGTTATATAACCTTCCCGGCGGCGGCCGACCACAAGAAAGCCCTGCCGGACAACAAGGGTCCCAATACCGGCGGCATGGGCGCCGTGTGCCCGGTGCCCAGCGCGGATCGCGTCCTTATGGAACGTATAGATAACGAGATTGTTGCGCCAACCTTCGAGCGCATGGCCCAGGAGAACCTGGGCTACCGCGGCGTCGTGTTTTTCGG
>JAKQNL010000092.1 GCA_029565815.1 Spirochaetota bacterium
TCCAGGGTATCGCGCACGTTGTGGTCGGTAATGAGGATGCCAATGCCGCTTTCCGACAGGCGGCGCACGATATTTTTTATTTCGTGAACGGCTATGGGGTCAATGCCGGCAAACGGCTCGTCTAAAAGCAGGAACTTTGGCTCGATGGCAAGGGCCCGGGCTATCTCGGTGCGTCGCCGTTCGCCGCCGGACAGGGTATATGCATACTGTTTTCGTAGCCCCTCGATGCCAAAGTCCGATAAAAGCCGGTCCAGTTCATGCTTGCGGCCACGGGCATCGAGGTCAGCACGGGTTTCCAGCACAGCGAGAATATTCTGCTCTACGGTCATCTTACGGAATACCGACGCTTCCTGAGGCAGGTAGGCTATGCCCAGGCGCGCGCGCTTGTACATGGGTAGTGCTGATAGCTGGTGGTGATCCAAATATACGGTGCCGGCGTCTGGCCTAAGAAATCCTACAATCATATAAAAAACGGTGGTTTTACCGGCTCCGTTTGGACCTAATAACCCGGTCACCTGGCCGGTTTTCATGGAGAAGCCTACGCCAGCCACGGCAAGCTTTTTGCCGTACCGCTTTACCAAGCCTGTTGCTTCCAGAATATGCACGGCTGGCTGTTGCTGGGTCCCGGAACTTTTACCGCAGGTTGCGTCGCATGCCGCGCTGGTGTTTGCATCGAAGGAGACACCAGGAGTTCTAGTGGGGCTTGCCGCTGTATCTGGCGCTGTATCGGATTGTTGCGTTAGGAGCTCGGGGGGCACTGCCAGGCTTTCGGTTTCCGGGGGTACATCGCTCACGGTTTGCCTCCGCTGGTTTCTGGTGCGCCGGGCACAGGCTGGACGGGCACAGGTGCCGAGGCTGAGCCAGTGGTAGGTGTTGCGCTCGGCGCGGTTGGAGTAGTCGATGATACCGAGCCGGATACCGAACCTGAAAGCGTAATATCATCACTGTCTAGGTTGACGCGGATGGATGATGCGCGGTACTCGTCGGAGCCTTTTCGCACCCAGGGCGAGCCGGACAGGTCCAGGATGCTACTTGCCCTGTCATAGCGCGCAAACTCCGCCCGGCATACCACGTCGTCCTTTATGATACGCACGTTTATCTGGATGATGGCTGTTTGCCGCTTGTCGTCGTGCTCTATGAAATTGCCCTTGATGACAGCGCCGTTTTCCCTGTCTTCCATCACCGATGGGCCGGTAAGCCGAGCCAGTTTTTCTGTGCGGTCGTAGAATAAATGGCCGGTGCTCAGGTATATGCCGCGCCCGTCGTCTTGTACGCTGACTGAGCCTGTGCACTCGATATAGCGAAAATCTAATCCGTATAATTCCATAGCATCCGCGCTGATAATCATGCCATCGGATACAACCTTTGCTCTACCTTTTAGTACGACTCGTTCCCGGCCGGAAACCATGCTGCCGGTCATGGAGTCCGCCGAGAAGCTGAAGGATTGAGCCAATGCGCTGGCGGTAAGTACTGCACAAGCAAATGCGGCAAGTATAGGTGTGCGGAGATTCACGGCGCTGTCCCTGTGGTCGGTCCGCCGCTTCCGCCAGCTGGATTCATGGTCAGGCTGCCGTCTACACGGCGGGTAAAACTAAAACTGCGGCGGGCGGCATCGGCCTGGAAGCCGGATCCGGACAAACTGGAGCCGTCATTCCGTTTGAGCGTGGTGGTCGTGTCGCCGCCTGAGGACAGCGTTCGCTTTTTGCCGTCCCAGCGAAGGTTGCCCGATTCCACGCGCAGGCCGTCCTTTTCCGAGTAAAATGAAACGGCTCCGAACAGGTCGGCACTTTCCGTGTCGGACCAAAACGCTCCGGAATCGGCCCTGCCTTCGGCCACCAACGTTCCAGAACCATCGGAAGCGTATTCTGCAAAACGGACATCCTGCAGGCGTGTTTTGTTTTGTGACGAGTAGACTTCCCCCCGGGCGGCGCTTAGCACAAATCGGCGCTGGCCGTTCTCAACTATGGTGCGTGAAAAATCCACCAGCACCATGTCCGGAATCGATTCTGTAAGCGTATCGGAAATAGCAGGACCATAATCCATGCTGCATGCAGATAGAGCTCCTAGCAGTAGAGCCAGTGCAGCAGCAAGCAATCCTGTGTGGGCTTTTAGCGATATATGTTTTGCAACAAGAATCGAGTGCGAAAGCTGTTGTTCTTCCGTGATGATTTTTGCCTGCATCGTTTTGCATTATCCAACGCCGCGCGCCGTACGGTCAAGCGCCCCAGGGCGTTGGATGCAGGATGGCGTTCCGCTCTTGCCTGTGCTACGATGCATGCATGAAGTACACCGTATCGAAGCAGGTGGATCATAACGACGCGTACTATACGGTGCGCTGGTCGCCCATCA
>JAKQNL010000113.1 GCA_029565815.1 Spirochaetota bacterium
CATAGCTGCCTCCTTCTGGGCATTTGCCCAATACGAATATATGAGCATTTGCCAATTATGTCAAGGTGTAATGAGTGTTACGAAGCTTTGGGATGAAGAGGGCGTCACGTAGCCTTTGCGTAAAATCTCGCCTATCTCCTTGCATTGAGCATAAAAACCGCAAGAATTATTAGCGGCTCTGAAACCAACCAAGCCAGCTCTGGCAATCTATGCAGCATGTAAGGATACGCCATGAAACGCTGTGTTCTGTTGGCTTTTCTGGCACTAGTTGCCGTGGCTTTTCCCTGTTTTGCCCAGGACACGTATGGCATCCTTAAAGATTTCTATGCGCTGTCCGGCGATGATTTTTTTATCGACTATAAAAGTGCTACCTATACCGAGCGGGCTTTTTTCGCAAGCGTTAGAGAGAGCGATGTAAACCCAGCCGACGGCCGCCTAAGCCTCGCGGAATACGTACAGATGCGGGCCAAAGCCCAGCCGCCTATGGTATCCCAGTTCACCATAGCCATAGCCCAGCTCCTGCCAGCCCTAGAGGATTTTTCCTTTGGCCAGAAAGACGATTACATAGCCCGCGGCGTGCTTAAAACGGCTCACGCGCTGAACAAAGGCCTACTGCTACCCGCCGGATCAGAACTCCGCATCATGAGCTACGGAACCCTGCGGGTGTACGCCCCAGGCCCAACGGTAACGCTTTCAGGCTTGCCGATTCGTAGCGGTACAGCTACGCCCATAGATTTTTATTGCGGAAGCCCTCAGGGGCTTTTCCTTGGCCAGTTCCAGCTGGCAGAAGACCGAGTCATAAACGGCATACCCTGCAAGGCAAAAGCGGTGGAGGAATGGAACGTAAGCACCGAGTTATACGAAAACGGCAATGTGCATAGGGCCACCCTGGCGTCGGCCACCACCATAGACGGGATAGCGTTCTTACCCGACGAAATTATCAAACTTGGCTGGGACGGAGAACTGGAAAGCGCAACCATCCTATCTAGCCGCAACATCGCCGGCAAAGCCGTCGTAGCATACCAAAGCGGCGATCCAGCCAAGGGCCTATGGAGCGGCAGCAGGCCTAACCTATACATGTCCAAAGGTGTCCTTGTTTCCTGTTACCAGGAAAACTTCATGGTGGGAAAAACCGTCATAAACGCCATCAACCTGTATCACTACTCGGCCGACGGCAAAACCCTAAGCGGCATGACGGTATTGTCGCCGTACTTTCTTGGTTATCCGGTATCCCTTGGCAAAAGCCTCTACCCCTGGGAATGGGAAGTCAGCCAGAGCGACATACTGTTTTCCGGAAGCACAGCAAGCTTTACCATCGATGCCGGGCTTGCCTTAAACGGAAAGCGTACAAGCCAGCTACTGGAAGCTGGTACCAAGCTCATCATCGATACCGCCGGATTTTTCTGCATACACGCAGAGCTTCCGGACGGCCAAAGCTTTAGGTGGACCAAGGCCGATGCCATGAAAGCCCCCTTGCTGGAAGGCGAGCAGCTTTACTTGCAGATAGCCACCTGGATGGAACAGTGGCTGAAAGCCAACCCGGAAAACCCTTCCGACGACAGCCGCACGCGCTTAGTGCTAAGCCATGCATCCATACTGAACAGCGCGAAGGCGGAACTGACGCTAATCCAGCACAGTAAGTTCATACTGGAAATCTTAGGCGACATCCTGGTGTACAAAAAGAAGGGCGGCCCCCTGGCTCCAGGTTCGGTTGGTCTAGACATGAACGGAAACAAGCGCCTTGAGGGAAGCGAGCTTGTACCAAGTTTCGCTTCTACGGCCGGAGCGAAGCTTTTTAGCCCCGAAGAGATTCTGGCCTATCTCCTGGAACACGGTATAGGCGCGCTGCCCAAGCAAAGCCTTGTGGCCATGGGAGAAACGATGGCAAAAGCCCAGCCCTTTGCCTGGCGAAGCGACAGCCTAGGCATACTGGACTCCCTCGGGTCAACACTGTCAAGCCTTGGCGTGCATCCGTTCGCAGACCGAAAGATTTATTACTTCCCTAACGGTAGCGGAGACAAGATGCTGTGCGACACCATAGAGTTCTACCCATCTGGCATGCCGAGCCTCCTTACCATCGACTCAAGCGAGCTAGGAGCCAATGATGTGGGCGGCACAAACGAAACCGTCAGCTTTACCGTTCCAGGCGGATCAAAAGCGCGGGTTTGGCTGTATGCCCAGCACCGGGTACAGCGGGCCAAAGATCATGCACAGGATGAAGCGTTTTGGGCAAGCGCTGGCATTGCCCAGTGGTACTGGTCCCAGATCAATGTGGTGCGCTTCCATGAATCCGGGCAAATCTGATCCATACACGGCGTACCTTACATGCAGGCGGAATTCGTATTGCCTTCCGGCATGAGCTGGACTAAAGGGGAAAGCCCTTGGTTGGCCGCGAATATCGTGGAATGGAACCCGGACGGAGAACTCTACTCTATGTACCCTGGAACCGATGGCTACTTTACCATGCCCGGTGGCGTGCGCGTTTACAATCCAATGTGGCTCAATGCTTGGAGTAATGTGCCTTACGGCAGGTTTAGGGTGGAAACATTCCCAGAAACGCCATTCAGTATTAGCTTTGCCAAAGGTACGTATACGTAATACGCTTGGAACGGCGAGCAGTGGGCGCCATACACCAAGGAGTTCACAAAAGACACCGTCCTGAGCGTACACGGGTTTATGGTTACCATGGACGGTACTATCACGAACTATTGGTAATGATGGTGCCGAAATATCGGGCGAAAGGACAGCACCATGAGCGATGAAAGACTGATCCATACTGCGGTGTACAACTCGCTGGAAGAACAGATAGCCGTGATAGACGGATCCGGCTGCATCGTAGATGTGAACCAGGCATGGATACGGTTTGGGGCGGCAAACGGCCTGCCGTCGGAACAATCGTGCATGGGGGATAATTACCTGGAAACGCTGTTCCGTTCCGTGAATACCGGGGACCACCTGGCGGCCGGCGCGCTACAGGGCATTTCCGCCGTCCTTGAAGGCAAACGCGAGTCGTTCTCTATCGAATATCCATGCCACAGCCCCGATGAAAAGCGTTGGTTCACCATGCGCATAGTCCCCCTTAGCGGAGCCGGTAGCGATAATCTTTTTGTCGTGTCGCACCACAACATTACCGCACGGAAACTGGCTGAGCTCAAAGTCCAGGATCTTGCCATGCATGATCCATTAACCAGCCTAGCAAACCGCCGCGCATTCAATTTGTTTTTCGACAGGGAACTGAAAACCGCCAAACGCGCACAGACACCGTTAACGCTCATGGTAGCGGACATCGATCATTTCAAACTGATAAACGACGAGTTTGGACACGCTGCCGGCGACCAATGCCTTGCGCTGTTTGCTACTGCGCTGTCTGAATGCGCTCGGAGACCTAATGATCTTGCAGCCCGCATAGGAGGCGACGAATTCGCTCTGGTGCTGGGCACTACCGACCAAGCCCATGCACTGCATGTTGCAGAACAATTCCGTAGCTCGCTCCACGCCCTGCCCTTGCCCTTTGCGCCCGGCAGGTTCATGGCAACGAGCATAGGCCTCATAGCAAAGATCCCAGAAAAGACCGATACCATGGAGCTATTTCTACAGCATGCGGATCGAGCGCTATACGCCGCAAAAAGCGCAGGCAGGAACAGAGTGCATAGCGCTTTCTAGCGCCGGTCGGCCGGCGGCTGCGCAACAAGTCCTCTTCGCCGTTTATAAAAAAGAGAGCCCGACCGTTTGGTCGGGCTCTCTTTTTTGCGGCGAAGAGGACTTTCCCTCCACCGCTTGGCTTCCTGCCTCGCGGTTCCGGGCGCCTTCGCTCGCTTCCGCGCGCGTCCATGCGCGCTTTTCCTCGCCTTGCTCGGCGCTCGCTCCGGTTCAAGTCCTCTTCGCCGCTTTATTAAAAAGAGAACCCGACCGTTTGGTCGGGCTCTCTTTTTTGCGGCGAAGAGGACTTGAACCTCCATGCCTCTCGGCACTAGCACCTCAAGCTAGCGTGTCTGCCAATTCCACCATCGCCGCATGCAATGTTTGGGCGGCGATAGAACGCCGCTGGCACGTGTCGGGCGTTGCCACCGCGACGGTTTTTTATACCAGAAGCAAGGCTCATGTGTCAACCGTAAGCTGCTTGCGGTTCTCAGACAGTGGGCGGGTAATCGAAGGTATCGATCGAGCAACAGTGGCCAGTTTCGTCCACCGTAAACACGGCACCGGAGAGGCGGGCCTGTCCTTGTGCGCTTTCCATTTTAAGCGGCATCTGGCTCAGGTTGCGCTGTACGCAGGTGTGGGCATCGACGCCGATGACCGAGTCCAGCGGGCCGCACATGCCCAGGTCGCCCAGGTAGCCTGTGCCTTGTGGCAAGATGCGCTGGTCCATGGTACGAACGTGGGTGTGCGTGCCGGCCACCACGGACACCCGGCCGTCCAGATACAGGCCAAGCGCCTCTTTCTCCTGGAAGGACTCGGCGTGGAAGTCTACCACGATCAGCGGCCTGTCCTTGGCCGGCATCTGGTCTAACTCGGCCAACATCGCGTCGGCATGCCTAAAGGGGCAATCTATTGGCTTCATGCGCTCGCGGCCCTGCAGGTTTAGGACCAGCCAGCTAACTCCAGCTTTTTCCAGGCGGCATACACCGCTACCAGGAAGGCCCGGCGGATAGTTTCCCGGCCGCAAAATCCTGCTGTCGGAATCCAACAGCTCGCGCGAGCCTTTTTTTTCCCAGCTGTGGTTGCCGCCTGTCAGCACGTCGATGCCGCACGCAAACAGCTCGTCTGCGCATTCGCGCGTAAGGCCAAAACCGCCTGCTGCATTCTCTGCGTTTGCAAGCACAAGGTCCGGCTGTCTGTCGGCAATCAGCGCAGGCAAATGGGTGCGTACCGCGTCTAAGCCCGGCTGTCCGAAAACATCGCCGAGCATGAGAACGGTATAGCTGTGCGACTCTGTGGCTACTTCCATGCGGCCATAATAGCTGTCTGCTGTATGCTGAACAAGAGCCATTACCATAAACCCATAAAAAACCGGACACCCTTACGGATGCCCGGCTCAATATCCAGTTGCTTAAAGTTTTGCGTTAGCGAGCATACTCCACAATGCGGGTTTCCCGTATGATGGTTACTTTTATGCGACCAGGATAGCGCATGTCGGTCTCGATCTTTTTGGCTATCTGCTTGCACAGTTCCTTGGCTTCGTCGTCGGTAACCTTTTCGTTGTTCACAAGGATGCGCAGCTCGCGGCCTGCTTGGATGGCAAAAGCCTTGTCCACGCCAGAGAAGCTTTCCGCTATGCCTTCCAGGTTTTCCAGGCGCTTAACGTAATTGTCCAAAGTCTCGCGGCGGGCACCGGGGCGGGCGGCCGAAATGGCATCCGCTATCTGGGTAAGCACGCTCTCGATACAAATAGGCTCAACGTCCGCATGGTGCGATCCTATGGCGTTCACGATGCGCGGATCCTCGCCAAGCTTGCGGGCAAGGTCCATGCCGATTTCCGCGTGGTTCTGGTCCGAGTCGGATTCTACGCCCTTACCGATGTCGTGCAACAGAGCGCCGCGTTTTGCCAGCTCCCGGTTTGCGCCTATCTCGGCGGCAAGCATGCCGGCTATCACGGCCACTTCTTTAGAGTGTGACAAGACATTCTGGCCGTAGCTGGTTCGGTAGTGGAGGCGTCCCAAAGCCCGGATAAGCTCCGGGTTCATGTTGTGAAGGCCAAGGTCAAACACCACCTTCTCGCCTTCTTCGTAAATCTTTTGGGAAATTTCCTTGGTAACCTTTTGGACCACTTCCTCGATGCGCGCAGGATGTATGCGGCCATCGGATATGAGGCGCTCCAGGGCTACGCGGGCTATCTCGCGACGCACCGGGTCAAAGCAGGAAATGACCACGGCTTCCGGCGTATCGTCTATGATGACGTCCACGCCGGTTAGGGTTTCCAGGGTGCGTATGTTTCTGCCTTCGCGGCCTATGATACGACCCTTCATCTCGTCACCCGGCAGGGAAACGCTCGTTACGGTTACCTCGGCGGTAACATCGGCTGCCATGCGCTGCATGGTTGCCACCAGGATGTCCCGGGTGCGCTTTTCTGCGCCGGTCTGGGCTTCCTGCTCTATTTTGTTGAGCAGAACCTGTGCGTCGTGGCGGGCTTCGTTTTCCAGCCCCTGGATGATGAGACGCTTTGCTTCCTCGGATGACAGACCGGAAATTCGTTCCAGCTCCTGGCGGTAGCGTTCTTCCTGACCGGCAATGTCCGCCTCTTTAGCGGCTATGACTTCCTTGCGCTTGGCCAGGGCTTCGTCCTCTTTTTCTAGGGACTCTACCTTTTTGTCGAGGTTTTCTTCTTTTTGGACCAGACGCCGTTCGTATCGCTGAATCTCTGCGCGGCGTTCACGGTTCTCCCGCTCTTGCTGGTTTCTCTCCCTGATGAGCTGATCTTTGGCCTCAAGCAGAATTTCACGTTTCTGCGCTTCTGCCTGTTTTACCGCATCCTGCGTTATACGCGCCGCGCGTTGCTCGGCGGCCGTAAGTTGAAATCTGGCGTACAGCCAGCGGATCATCATACCAAGGAAAACACCGGCAAGGGGAAGGGCTACGTACAGTATAGCCATGCTATCCTCCTGCTTAGTCGAATGTAGAACAAGATTAGTATAGCGAAGCACAGCACTTTGTCAAGAAAACGTTTTATATGTTCAAGCTGTGAACATACAGAGAAAGCCGTGTTCTGTCCATATCCAGCGCTTCCAAAACCTGAACAAAGCGCTCTGGAAGCGGCGCATGGAAGGCCCGCATCTGGGTTTCTTCGGGCAGGCAGATTTTCAGCTCCATGGCATGGAGCATAAGCGTAGCATCGGGGAAGCGCTTATCCAGCTTGCCGTACAAAGGGTCCCCCAGTATGGGACAACCCAGGTGCTTGCAATGCACCCGTAGCTGGTGGGTACGGCCGGTAAACAGCCTAAGCGACAAGAGGGAATAGCCGCCGGCTGACCACACAAGCTTGTAGCCGCTGAGGGCTCGCTTTCCTACCCCGTCGGCGGATACGGCGAAGCGCTTGCGGTCCCGGCTGTCCCGGGCAAGCCAGGTATCCACGGTACCGGAATCCGTGCGGGGCTTACCCATAACGATAGCCCAATAGGTTTTTTCGGTTCGCCTGCTCCGAAACTGGGCGGACAGAAACTCCTGGGCGTCCGCATCCCGGGCTGCAATAATGACGCCGGATGTGTCTTTGTCCAGCCGGTGCACAATGCCGGCTCGCATAGGCGGCTTGACGGCACTAGCCCCAGCGCCGGCCGCACGAGTTTCCGCCAGACCAAGAAGGGCGTTTGCAAGCGTTCCGTTCCAGTTTCCGTGGGCCGGATGGCTCACCATGCCCTGCGCTTTGTCTACCACAACAACGCGATCGTTCTGGAACACAATGGACAGGGGAATATGCTCTGCATGCTCGGATTGATCCGGCTCGTCTGTAAGCGCTAGCTCGTAGCGATCGCCTGGTTTTACAAGCCTGGACAGCTTGACCTCCGTGCCGTTTACCCGAGCGCGCACCAGGCGGGTTTTTAGCTGGCTGCGGGTAAGGAGGCCGCACTGTTCCGAAATATATTTATCCAAGCGAACAGCTTCTGCGCTGTCCACAACTCCAGTTATCTCGGCCATGACCTACCCCGCGCATCTGCTTTACCCCAAGCCCTAAGGGCATTATAGTGTAGCCTACAGGGCAGGAATAGAACAGGGAGGCGGCACAGCTCGATATGTGGAAAACGTACACAATCCCGCGCAACGAAGGAACCCGCATACACCATGCCGGAAGCACGCAGTTGTGCGTTGCCGTAGACCAGGCCGGCGAAGGTACGGTGTTGTCCAGCCTTGTGCGCTACAACCAGCCAAGTGCTCGGGCAAACCGCCAAATAACGGACCTGCCGCCGCTTTCTGACAAAACATGGATACGTTCCTTTATAGGTAAAGCGGAGCAATACGAGCTAAAACCTGCTTTTCCGCCCGTACCGATATGCGTTCGACTGCGGGAAGCTTTTAGCCTGGGCTCCGGGCAGGAGCTGGACGGCTGGATTTTTTCTACCCTGGAAGCCCACCTAAGCGTCCAGGGGAAATCCTTGGCTGCATATCCATTGCGCAAGCCCTTTAAGACCCTGTTTGGCATGCCGGAAACCGGCGTTATTTGCCGCTATGACGAAGCGGACTTTCTTGCTTCCGGCGAGGCTGTGTTAGGCACGCTCCACGACGACCCGGTTCTGGTTGCGCATCCGGTACACCTGAAAAACGTGTCGTCCATGCCGGTAACGGTTACCGACCTATGCATCTACGGCGAGCAGCTTTCCATATTCCGCCAGGGCAGCCGCTTTCAGACCGAAGGCATACAGTTTACCTTTAGCCAAGCCGGCGTGCGCATGAACCTGGATAGCAAGGCAAGCCTGGGGCCGGGCAGCGTGCTGGTTGCAAAACCCAGCGTGTCCGGCGAGGAACGATTCATAGAACGCTCGTTTGAGCTGTTCAAAGCGATAACGAGGATATGAGCATGCAGGAAGCGGTCGCTGTAACGCCTGTGGCACAAGAAACACTGTTGGACCGGCTGTTCCCCGGCGATAGCGTGCTTGGAAACGTGTTTACCTTGGAAACCGCCATCAAGGCCATACGGGTTGTCCTAGCCGTCGTCGTTGGCCTAGTCATCGTTACGCTGGTTATATCCATCCTTAAACGCATTGTAAAAAAGCGATTGGACAGCCGTACCGGCGCAGTTATTATAAAAATTGCACAGTACCTAGGTGTTGCGCTCATAGCCGTAAACGCATTCGATGCCGCGCAAATAAACCTGTCTGCCCTCCTTGGAGCTGCGGGCATAGCCGGAAT
>JAKQNL010000138.1 GCA_029565815.1 Spirochaetota bacterium
TGATGGCGGGCGCATGGTGGCCGTTGGTGCATTGTCGCCCAACCCGGACCAGCCACGGCGGCGCTTCGATCCTGCGTCCATAGACGAACTTGCCCTGTCGGTAGCCAGGCACGGCGTTATCCAGCCGCTTATTGTCGAAGCCGACGGCCAAGGCGCATACCGCATCATAGCCGGCGAGCGTCGCTGGAGGGCAGCATGCAAGGCTGGGCTAAAGGAAGTGCCGGTTCTGGTCCGCGAGATGGGCCGGGAAAAGCGCCTGGAAGTTGCCCTGGTGGAAAACATCCAGCGCGAGGACTTAAACCCGGCCGATGAAGCAGAAGCATACCGTCAGCTTATGGAAGCCATTGGCCTAACCCAGGAGCAGGTAGCCGAGCGTGTTGGTAAAAGCCGGCCGGCTGTGGCCAACTCCCTGCGGCTCTTGGCGCTGCCAGCGGAAGCGATGGAAGCTTTGCGATCCGGAAGCATAAGCGCGGGTCACGCACGGGCTATACTGTCCGCACAAAACCCGGCACAGCGCAGCGCCTTGTTGGCAAGCATAGTCGGGCAGGGCATATCGGTGCGCGAAGCCGAAGCGCTTGCGTCGGACTACAACAAAGGCACGGCCCAGGCAACGCACAAGCAGGCAGAGCACAAACCGACGGCAAAACCCATGGACCCGAATCTGGCGGCCCTGGAACAGAACCTGATAGGAACCCTGGGCACCAAGGTGTCCATCAAGGGAGACAGCACGCGCGGAACCATCGTTATAGAATATTTCTCCATGGACGACCTGGATAGAGTATACAGCATCATTGCCGGCCAGGAGTGAGTATGAAGAAAACTTGCACGCTTCTGGCTATGGCCGCGCTGTGCATTCCGGTCATGGCAGAAGAGCCGGCCGGCCCCCTGCCCGTTCCGCCATCCGGTTACGACACCCGCTATGCCATGCCCGCGGACACAAACCCGGCAGCCCTTTTGGACAAACCGGCCATCATCGACTCTCTGCAATATATCTACACGGACAGCGCCTTGGGAGAAAAACGGCTGGCCGGCTACATCGACCTGCACGTGGTATACGACATAGCCCCCAAAGACTTTATGGCCGTGGTGCTGGATATAGAAGCCCTGCCGGATTACATGCCCTACATCATGGAAGCAAGCATCATGAGCGGTACACCCGAACAGCGGGTGGCAGCATACACCGTGGGCATAAGCTTTATGGGCATCAAGGTGGCCTACAAAACGGTGGGCGAACTGGTCTACCAAAAGCTTCCGGACAGCGCAGAAGGCGTCAAGTCGCGCCTCTTGTCCTGCCCCGACGGCAGCATCTACGAACACTACTCATCCTGGTACGTCCTGCCGGTTACGGTACAAGGCCGCACCATGAGCTACGTGCGCTACTACAACCGCCCGGGCATCAGTAAGCCCTTTTTGGGCATGCTGTCCATAACCCGGGCCTTTACCCCGCCAAACAGCAAGGGTCAGATACACGCGACCTACAAAGAAGCGCTTAAGCGGCTTAAAGGGAAGTAGAAGTGGTGACAGAAGTGGTGACTGTCACCGATACCAGTGGTGACTGTCACCGAGCCTGTGGTCTTTTTCCCCGAGCTGGTAGATACTTATAGACGCACTGCATGCGCACGGAGGTCACACTATGAAGATAGCAACGAGAACGGGTCTTGCAGTAACCGTTGCCGGCCTCATACCCCTTAGCCTCATAGCGGGAATAATCGGAAGCAGTTCCATACAGGACGCGTCAAAAAACGCGGACAGCGTAGCGTCGTTTACCCTGCAAACCGCCGCCGCAAAGCTGGAAGGCTTTTTTGTATCCAGAATTACCTGCCTGGAATTTTCCGCCCGCACCAGGGATGCCGAATCCTTCAACTGGTCAGCGTTCCGCTACAGCGCAGACCAGTTGGCCGGCCAGAACCGGCTGTTTGAAAAACTCTTGCTGGTACGGCGCGACGGCAGCTACTGGGCAACCAACACCGGTAACCCATCGCAGGACAATCTGGTTAGCGCAAACGATTCCGATCCGGGGGCTAAGCTTCTGTCGTTGGCCGACCGGGAGTATTTTGTAAGCCTGGTTGCCAGAAACCAAAGCGCTTCCCTGCGCTCCTACGTTTCGGAACCGGTTATCTCAAAATCCAACGGCGTAAAACAGCTGGTGGTCGGCGCGTCCATCAAGGTAGACGAAGCTCCGGCCGGCATGGTCGGCGGTACCGTCCTCTTAGACAGCCTAGGTTCCGAACTCAGTAACGTTTCCGCCATGGCCAAGGAACGGGTAGGCGGCTCGGCATACCTGTTCCTGGTAAGCCCGCGCGGCGACTATGTTTTGCATCCGGACGAAGCGCGCCAGCTCAGACTGGACAGCGCTTCCGGTACCGTTGTGGAACCGCGCATCCAGGACGACCCGTCCGAAGCGATGAAAGCCCTAGCCGAGGCGATGAAACGTGAGCGCACCGGCTCTACCATGCTAACCGACCCGTGGACCGGCCAGGATTCGGCCGCCCACTGGACCGTTATGGGCGCCAGCAAGTACACCATGGTGCTTATAGCCCCGCTCAGCGCAGCCAGGGCGTCGGTATTTTCCACCATGCGCCGCCTGGTTCTTGTTAGCCTTGCTGCCCTTACCGGCCTTGCAATAGCCGCATTCCTGTTCGGCAGGGCTCTTTCCGTTCCGCTGGCCCGCGCCGCAAAAGCGGTCTCC
>JAKQNL010000174.1 GCA_029565815.1 Spirochaetota bacterium
TAATACTGATTCAACATCCTACTCTTAAGAAAACTACAGGTTATATATTTTATTATACCAACGATGCAGCAATAGCCAAATCTGCTAAGGATTCAACTATTACAATCATTGCGACGATAGATACCTTCGTTGACTCAATTACAACGTATGATTATTTCCTAAAGGATTAGAACCAGGCTAATCACCTACAGGGGACCTCAAAATACTTCAGTTTTAGAGGTTCCCTATAGTATCCGTCATGTATGTTGCTGGCAGTGCGACAGTAGCTTACATGACGGATTCTTTACACCTGTATGCGTATTACAATCCCAAGACGCTTAGTGCGGCTTTCCAGAACTCCGCTTCGTCTAGCCTATCTTCCAGTCTTGCTTTCACAAAGCCTTTTATAACTGGCGGAAAAGCATCCCAGTATTTTTCCTGCCAAGAAGGCACGGTGTCCCACAACTCTTTTTGTTTGGAAGGCAGCATCGCGCCTGTTGAATAGTCCAGAAAATCCTTGAGCATCATGACCACGGCTTCCGGAGGCAATGCGCTTTCCAGAGGATCAGGTGCCTGGTCCTGCTTGCTTTGCGGGTCCGGCACATAGTGCCGCAAAAGCGCGTCTACCTGCTCTGCTGTCGCTTCGGGCGCGTTCTGGCGGATGATGCGTTCCACCAAAGACCGGACCGTATCCCGTAAGCCGCCCATGGTTTCTTCTACCCCGCCGTTCAGCGAAGCAGCCATGCGCTCTGCGAGCACCCCAGGGTTCATGCCGCCTAAGCCAGCATACTTGCCCATGTCGCGCCTGCGCCGTTCACATGCCTTGGCCAACACCTCAAACTCCGCTTCGTTTGCCCGGTTGAGTATGAAATCCAGCGTCGCTTCCAATTCGCCTTTAGCCATGGGTACAGCATACACAGCATGGGTAAAAGAGGCCAGTATGTATGGAGCCAGCCTTACATACACCCGGCTGCCTTCGGTACGTCTGCGGAAGACTTGCGTTTTCCAATTTACCTTATGGAAAAAAACCTGCATTCCAGTTAGGATATGAGATGGACACTGCCAAACAGGCAGCGGCGCACCATTAACAAGAGGCGCAACGGAGGCTCCATGTCCGTCAATAGAGATCTAGGCTTAGGCCTTAACAGGCTATCGGAACACGAACACGGCAGGCTCGTGGCATATATCAACCTGAAACTGGCCGGACTAGGGCTGCCGGTATATTCTCAGGACGGCACATCCTTTCTGGACCTTGCAAGCGACATGCTTGCAAACTACCGCGAACGGGGACGCCTGCTTGCAGACTACCTGCCGCCAGCAGATGCAAGAATCCAAGGCTTTTTGGATGCATACCTTGCGGACCTGCCCCAGGAAGAGCGACCCAGGCTTCCTTCCCGAACGCTGGTGCTGGACCGATACGGCATGGCTCGCGAGCTATCGCTACCTCCCGCTTCGCACGAGTACAAATCGCCTACGTTATCGTCCTATCGCGTACGCAATGGAGTTTTGCACAATCCGGCCAACGACAGGCGAACCACCCAGGGGGTGTTCCATGTGGCTGAAGGCGGCCTGCCTGTTCCGCTCGATAAAAAGGCAGTGCCAAAACTTGCATTTGCTCGCCTCCTTAAAGCAGCATTTAACCCGCCAGAGGATCTTTTAACCCTGCCGTTCACCGCAGGCGAAACGCAAAACGCCGGGGTATTTCTTTCATTGCTACTGAGACCCGTTGTGCGCCCGGAGGTTCCCGGCTATTCCGAAGAACTTTCTATGGAGACACGTTTCTTCGCCCCAGCCTCCCTTGCGGCAAACCTGGATTTTGTGGAAAGCATTTTCGGCAACTGCGGCGATCCATACGTTTCGCAGAACGACGCAGCGCTGGATCCATTGCACTGGACGGGTCACTCCGGATGCATCATTCTGGCCACCCATCTGGTTACGCTCAGTAAACGCGAACTGGGCCTTCCACAGCGTTCAGAGGCTAGCGAACGACAAATCCGCGATGGCATGTGCTGGACAAATCCGGACGAAAAATACAACGACGGAAAGCCTTTCAAAATCTGCGCTCGCGACCGCCGCGGCGTCATCGTTACCATTATCGCGGACAACTATTTTGGTTATTCAAAAAAAGAAATCAAGACACACATCTCGTACTCATCCAACCTCTTGGGGCAAACGGAAGAAGAGCATTCCGGCGGCGCGCTCGTCATTCCTAGCTTTAACCTGGGCACGCGCTTTGTACCAGACACAAACCTAAACTCCAAGGGACAAACCTTAGAACACACGCTGCGCATCCTAAGGGACCGCATAGAAAGCCGCCCGGAAGGCTACGCCGTGGACCGCACCTTCCCGCAGGTGGTGTATCTGCCCGAAGACGCTGTGATATCGCTGGACGATCAGACAGCCAGTTGGAAGTCTAACGGAGTGGCTCAAAGCATACGGGTACTGCCGGACGAAATTTACGTGCATCCAACCGGCTACCAGGTCCGCCT
>JAKQNL010000179.1 GCA_029565815.1 Spirochaetota bacterium
GCCTTTGGGCGACCTGGCCGGCACCGTTCTGCAGGCCATGTGCTTCGACTCCGGCTACGAACTGGTGTTCAGCCGGGTGGATGAGCCCCGGGGTTTGTCCTACGAGATAAGCCGATCGGAGCTGCGCGCTGCTGTTGGCGATTTTACCGATGCTGGCGCGTATGCGCTTGCTAGGGAGTTTCTTGAGTCTCAGGAATCCTGAGCTGTTTTTATGCCCGGTATTGGTCCGCGGCATGCGACGTATGTATCTAGAGGAGACGAGATATGGCCAAGATGACGTTAGACCAGCTCCGAAAGCTCCGCGAGGAGACCAAGGGAGACATGGCTCGGCGTGAGACCGAAGGCAAAGAAATCCAGGTTGTGGTCGGCATGGGCACTTGCGGTATAGCCGCCGGATCCAAGGCTGCCTTCGACGCCATCATGAAGACCGTGGATCTGCTCAAGCTGAGCGACAAGGTCATCATACGCCAGACCGGATGCATGGGCCTGTGCCATGTAGAGCCGACCGTAGAGGTGATCATGCCGGGCATGCCTGCAACCATTTACGGCAAGGTGAACGCGGCAACGGCGGAAGAAATAGTACGCAAGCACATCGTCGAGAAGAAAATGCTCGACGGGCATATATATGATCGCCCCGCGATCGACATCGTTAAGAAATAAGCTGGAGGCTCCTTACCATGGCGTATAAGCAATTCATCCTGGTATGCGGCGGCACGGGCTGTGAGTCGAGCAAAGCCGACGACATATTCAACAATCTCAAGAAGCAAGCCGAGGAGATGGGCGTTCAGAACGATGTCCAGATCGTCAAGACCGGCTGTTTCGGTTTCTGCGAAAAAGGCCCCATCGTCAAAGTGCTTCCCGCAGAATCCTTCTATATAGAAGTTAAGCCGGAAGACGCGAAGGAAATCATCGCGCAGCAGATCGTAAAAGGCCGCGAGGTCAAACGCCTTTTGTACAAAGACGATAAGCAAAAAGAACGCGTCCGCAATGAGGAAATCGGTTTTTACCAAAAGCAATACCGCATTGTGCTGCGCAACTGCGGTATCATCAATCCGGAAAATATCGAAGAGTACATAGCGCGCGACGGTTACCTGGCTTTGGAAAAGGTTCTGTCTTCCATGAAGCCCGAAAACGTGATCGAAGAGCTTAAGATCGCCGGCTTGCGCGGCCGCGGCGGAGCGGGTTTCCCCACCTGGCGCAAATGGGACTTTTCCAGAACGGTGGAAAGCGATCAGAAATATGTCGTGTGTAATGCGGATGAGGGCGACCCCGGCGCGTACATGGATCGTTCCACCATCGAAGGCGACCCCCACTCGGTTATCGAAGCCATGACTATTTGCGGCTACACCATAGGCGCAAGCAAGGGCTTTGTGTACATCCGCGCCGAATACCCCCTGGCCATAGAGCGGCTCAAGATTGCGCTGAAACAGGCCAAGGAGTACGGCCTCCTTGGCGACAATATACTTGGCTCGAATTTTTCCTTCGACCTGGAGATACGTCTTGGTGCCGGCGCCTTCGTCTGTGGCGAAGAGACGGCCCTGCTTCAGTCCATCGAAGGCAACCGCGGTATGCCCGTTCCGCGCCCGCCGTTCCCCGCGGTCAAGGGCCTGTGGGGTAAGCCTACGGTTATCAACAACGTGGAGACCTGGGCAAACATTCCTGTCATCATTACCAAAGGTGCCGCGTGGTTTGCAGGCATCGGAACCGAAACATCCAAGGGCACCAAGGTGTTCGCGCTTACCGGCAAGGTCAAGAACTCCGGTCTTGTGGAAGTCCCCATGGGAACCACGCTGCGCGAAATCATCTACGACATCGGCGGCGGCATAAAGAGCGGCAAGGCATTCAAGGGTGCGCAAACCGGCGGCCCGTCAGGCGGCATCATCACCGCCGCGAACCTGGATACGCCCATCGATTATGAAAGCTTAACTCGTCTGGGCTCTATGATGGGTTCCGGCGGTCTTATTGTCATGGACGAGGACGACTGCGTGGTGGACGTATCCCGCTTCTACATGGAATTCTGTGTAGAGGAATCTTGCGGAAAATGTACCCCCTGCCGCGTGGGCACTGCCCAGATGCACTCGCTTTTGGACAAGATCTGCGAAGGCAAGGGCGAGATGGAAGATCTGGACAAGCTGGCAGAGATCGGCAAGACCATGACCACCGCATCCCTGTGCATGCTCGGCGGTTCGGCTGCAAATCCGACCATGTCCACCATCAAGAATTTCCGCGAGGAATACGAAGCGCATATCAAAGAGCACCGCTGCCATGCAGGAAAGTGCAAGAACCTGATCGTTTACGAGATCAACAAGGATACCTGTATCGGTTGCGGCATGTGCGCCCGCAAATGCCCTGCAGGCTGCATCAGCGGCAACAAGACGGACAAGTATGTCATTGACCAGGCGCAGTGCTTGAAGTGCGGCGAGTGTTTCAATGTGTGCAAGTTCGCCTCGGTGCTGAAGAAGTAAGGCGCAAGGAGACCACGATTATGAGTGACACGGTAAACATATTTATCGATAACGTGCCGGTTGCGGCCAACAAGGGCGAGACCATACTGTCGGCGGCAATCCGCAACGGAATCAACATTCCCAACCTGTGCTACCACAAGAAGATTTCCCACACCGGTTCCTGCCGCTTGTGCATCGTGCGCATCGAGGGCAATCCCAAGATTGTTACCTCCTGCACGACGCCGGCCGAGGAAGGCCAGAAGATCACCGCGTTCAGCCCGGAGCTGGAAGCGGCCAGGAAGACCGTGCTGGATTTGCAGCTGTCGGATCACAACGACGATTGTATCAACTGCTATAAAGATGGTACCTGCGAACTTCAGGACATGGCCTTCCAGTACGATCTGGGAACCGACAAGCGCAAGTATCCCAGAATTACAACCAAAGCAGACAAGTGCCTGGACACGACCAGCCAGGTTGTGGATTTCGATTCAAGCAAATGCATCCAGTGCGGCCGCTGTATCAAGGCGTGCGACGAGATCCAGGGCAAGGGCGTTCTGTCCTTCATGCACCGCGGCATCAAGTCTACCGTCAAGACAGGTACCGAGCTGTGGGTCGACTCCACCTGCGACGGCTGCGGCGAGTGCGTGCAGATCTGTCCGGTGGGCGCATTGTCCCTGAAACCCGTAAACGGAAAGCGCATACGCTCCAAGGATGTGGAGAAAAGTGTTAACACAACCTGCCCCTACTGCGGCGTGGGTTGCCAGCTCCAGGTTGGAACCAAAAAAGACGTGGTTAACGGCGTGGCCAGCCAGGACCGTATTATAAAAATAACCGGCGTCGACACCGTTCCGAACCAGGGCAGCACTTGTGTAAAAGGCCGGTTCGGAACCGATTTCGTGAACCACCCGGACCGCTTGCGCAAACCCTTGATCCGCAAGGACGGCAAGCTGGTGGAAGTCGAGTGGGCCGAAGCCATCGAGTACACCGCGAAACGCTTTGACGAGATAAAGAAAAAGAACGGCGCAGAAGCTCTTGCAGGTTTGTCTTCGGCACGCGTGACCAACGAGAACAACTACCTGTTCCAGAAGTTTGTCCGCTCCGTTATGGGCAGCCCGAACGTGGACCATTGCGCTCGCCTGTGCCATGCATCTACCGTTGCGGGCCTTGCAATTTCCTTCGGCTCCGGCGCTATGACTAACTCGATTGCGGAATTGGAATATGCGAAGGTAATTCTGGTTACCGGCAGCAACACGACGGAGACGCACCCGGTTATATCCACCTACATCAAGCGGGCAGTGCAGAAACACGGGGCCAAGCTTATCGTGGTGGATCCGCGCCAGATAGACCTTACGCGCTACGCGACCATGTGGCTGCGCCAGCGCAACGGTACCGACATCGCGTGGCTGAATGGCATGGTGCAAGCCATTATCGCTAACGGCTGGGAAAACAAGGATTTCATCGCAAACCACACCGAGAACTACGAAGCGATGAAAGAGGTAATGAAAAAATACGATCCCAAGACCGTAGAAGGCTTGACCGGCATACCCGCCGACCAGTTGGTGGAAGCCGCCCGGCTTTTTGCCCAGGCGGAGTCCGCGAGCATCGTGTATTCCATGGGTATTACCCAGCACGCCCATGGTACCGATAACGTCAAGGCTTGCGGTAACCTGGCCATGATAGCTGGCCAGATAGGCAAGCCCAGTTCGGGCGTTAACCCGTTGCGCGGACAGAATAACGTGCAGGGTGCTTGCGACATGGGCGCGCTCCCCAATGTGTTCCCCGGTTATCAGGCTGTAACCAATCCTGATGTCATCGCCAAATTCGAGAAAGCTTGGGGCAAACAGGGACTTCCTGCGAAGGTTGGCCTTACGGTTACCGAAGTAATGAGCGCGGTTCACGACGGCAAGGTGAAGGGACTGTACATCATGGGCGAGAACCCCATGGTATCCGACCCCGATCTGAACCACGTGCGCCAGTCCCTTGAGCACGCCGAATTCCTCGTGGTGCAGGATATTTTCCTAACAGAAACCGCTCAGATGGCCCATGTGGTACTGCCGGCTACCTCCTTTGCGGAAACCGATGGAACCTTTACCAATACGGAACGCCGTGTTCTGCCGGTGCGCCGTATCATGGCGAATGTCGGACAGTGCAAGGAAGACTGGCAGATCATCCAGGAGCTGGCCAACGCTATGGGCGAAAAATGGAATTACGCAAGCCCTGCGGAAATCATGCGCGAGATTAACCAGGTAACTCCTTCCTACGGCGGTATTACTCCGGAACGCATCGCAAACGGCGAGCTCTTGCAGTGGCCATGCCCCACGGTGCAGCACCCGGGTACTCCGTATCTTCACAAGGACGGAAACTTTACCCGCGGTAAGGGCTTGTTTGCGGCTGTGGATCACATAGGCGCAAAAGAGCAGCCGGACAAGGATTTCCCGCTTGTGCTGAATACCGGACGCTTGCTGTTCCATTACCACACCGCTTCCATGACTCGGCGAACAAGGGCTCTGCCGGAGTA
>JAKQNL010000241.1 GCA_029565815.1 Spirochaetota bacterium
ACCACCCAGCGCGTCAACCTGTTTGAAAAAGTAAAGATACCGGAAACCGCGGACAACATAAAAAAGATACGCATTTACCTTGGCGACCAGCAGACTGCCCAGGTGGTCCGGGGCAAGATAGCCAAGAAAAAGGTGCTGGAAAGGGATGCATCATGATAGCGCCCATGAAGCGAGCATTTCTTCTTATGTCCGAGAAGGAACGGCGTGATACTGCAAAAAAACTTCGAGCCTTGGGCCTTGTGCACCTGGAGCCTATGTCCGGCTCGGGCGACGCCTACGATGCCCTTGCTGCCGACGCGCTTATGCTGGAGGCGGCGCTTCCATTTCTGGCAGAATATGGCCCGCAAAAAGGCGAACAGGAGCTTGGCTATCGCGAAGCTGTGGAGCATGCCAAGCGCATACTGGAACTGGAAGAGGAGATACGTGAGCTAAACGACAGGGCTGGAACCATAAGCGCAGAGATAGAGCGCGTCCGCCCTTGGGGTAGTTTCGATCCGTCTGCCCTGGCCGAACTTTCCGGGCTCGGTGTGCCCATACGTCTGGCCGCAGCGCCGGTAAAGAGGCTTGCAGCGCTGGCCGAACAACTGGATTTTGTTACCCTGTCCCGGGTAAAAGGTCAGGCCCATCTGGCCGTGCTTGCCGGCGCCGAGTATGAACTGCCAGCGGACGTGGTGGAGTTCCGTGCGCCGGAAGCGTCCCTAGACGAACTGCAGGCAAGGCTGTCCGCGACAAAAAAAGCCATCATGGACGCCAAGGCATCTATCGCATCGAGAGCCGTGTATGAGGAATGCATGCGCCATACCCTGGCCGGCATTCAGCGCGACCTGCAGCTGGAAACCGTCCGATCCGGAGCGCCTTCTGATGGCGGGGTACTATGGTATTCCGGCTGGGTGCCAGCGAAATCTGCCCATGTTCTTGCAGAGGCGGCCGGCAAACACGGCTGGGCTATCATTTTGGACGATCCGCTTGACGACGAACAGCCGCCCACCAAGCTTGAAAACAACGCGGTGGTCCGCATGGTTCAGCCCATCATGGATTTTATGGGCACGGTGCCTAACTACCGTGAATATGACATATCGGGCTGGTTCCTGCTGTTTTTCGGCATCTTTTTCGCAATGATATTCGGCGACGCGGGCTACGGCTCATTGATGCTTGGCCTGGTAGCCATGCTTGCACTGCGCTCGCGGGCAAAATCCGGTCGGCTCGCTGACGGCTACAAGCTGTTCATGTTCCTGTCCGGTCTGACCGTGCTGTGGGGCGCGCTGTCCGGCAACTGGTTCGCGCTGGGCCGCGATTCCCTGCCGCGCTTCCTCACCGCGGTGGCGATAGAGCCGATAGCGTCGTGGAATCCGGCCGCGAACGACAACGTCAAGGTCCTGTGCTTCATACTCGGAGCCCTGCAGCTGGCCGTGGCGCATATCAAGAACGTCATCCGTGATTTCCCAAAACCCAAGTTCATCGGCCAGCTGGGATCCCTCGCGCTGGTGCTCGGCATGTACTACCTGGTGCTCAACCTGGTGGTTAGCTCTGCAAAATTCCCGGTGCCGTCATGGGGCCTGTACGCGATACTTGGCGGATTCTCGCTGTCGTTCCTCTTTGGCAGCTGGGAAACCGGGCCTATCCAATCTGTGCTGGACAGCCTTAAGAACATCATATCCCTGTTCCTGGGCACGGTCAGCTTTTTCGCCGATATCGTGTCGTACATCCGGTTGTGGGCGGTTGGCCTTGCAGGTGTAGCAATTTCGCAGACGGTAAACGGGATGGCTTCGCCCCTTTTGCGGATACCGCTGGCCATCGTGTTCGGCGCTTTGATACTGGTCGTCGGCCACGGCCTTAACCTGGCCATGGGAGCGCTTTCGGTAGTGGTGCACGGCATGCGCCTGAACCTTCTGGAATTTTCCGGCCACATGGGAATGGAGTGGTCCGGCTATCAATATCAACCGTTCAAGGACGCCGGGGACAAGCCTTCGGCGTAAAGGAAGGAGCTACTATGAATATCGCAATGATAGGCGTGGCCGCCATACTGGGATTGTCGGCAATCGGTTCGGGCATCGGGGCCGGCATCGCTGGCCAGGCGGCCATCGGCGCGTGGAAGCGCGCGTACATGGCCAACAAACCCGCGCCGTTCCTCCTAGTCGCGTTCGCAGGCGCGCCTCTTACCCAGACCATTTATGGCAACATCCTCATGGGCGCAATGATCAACTCCCAGAAAGACAGCCTGCTCCTCATGTGTCTGGGCATTATCGGCGGCTTGGCGATAGGCTATTCGGCCGTCGTACAAGGCCAGGCGGCTGCCGCAAGCTGTGACGCGTTCGGCGAAACCGGCAAGGGTTTTGCGCAGTACATCACCGTGGTAGGCATCTGCGAAACCGTTGCGCTGTTCGTCATGGCGTTCATGTTCGGCGCCCTGTAACAAAGAGCAACCGACCATAAAAACCGCCGGCCCAACGCCGGCGGTTTTTTGTACTCAAAAGGCACGTAGGCGCAGGGTTCTGGGAAGTCTGGCCACGGAGG
>JAKQNL010000292.1 GCA_029565815.1 Spirochaetota bacterium
CCCTTTACCGGCGAATAGTCGGCGAGCTTTGCGTTAAGAACGATGTCGATGTACCACTGGGAATAGTCGACGCTCCGGGCTGTGATTTTCTCGGCCATGATGGCTTTCCTTCCTTGCGCTAACGGCGAAACGAATGTTCGCCCATGCTACAAAAGCGCCGACCCTTAAGTGGGCCGGCGCGTATGCGTTACCGAATAATAGAATACAATGCGCGCTCGTTTCAACGCCTTACAGCGCGCTGTTACGGCAAGCGGAAGGTTTCCACCATGTAGCGTATCATGGTACCGGACGCGCCTTTTTCCAAACGCTCTACAAGTACCACCACGGTCTTGCCGTCGGGCGCAAGCAGAATCTGGCTAATCGTGTAGTTTTGAACACCGCTGCGCTTGATCTGCGGGTTTCCCGCCTTAAGACTGAACGTTTTTCCGGCACTGGTGGCAATGGAAATTTCCAGCCCAAACGACGAAACCGGAACAGCCTCGGTACCTGCGACCACTTCTTTAAGCACCACCGACCACTGATCCGCCGTTTTGTAATCGCTGAAGCTAAGCGTATCGGGAGCTTCGCCATCGGCCTGAATGTAGAGGAGCCGGCCCTGGGACAAATGGTCTATCTTGAGGCTCTTGGCCATGCTTACCGCTTCGGAAAAGAGTTTGTAGAACGAACCGGCGGGATTCCAACCCGGCTCGAGGTCCACCGCGTACATGCCCTTAAAGCTTCCTTTAGGAACAAACTCGTTCTTTTTGGTGTCGACCAGGTAGATTTCCGCATAGGGTTTGCCACTGGCCGTATCCAGCCCATGGAAACCGAACATGAAATAAGCCGAATCAGCAGAGAATCCAAGATTGACCAGGGTCGCAACATCACCGGCAAAAGCCATACCGGCGCAAGCAACAAGAAGCGCGGCCAGCGCGATCAGTTTTCTCATTCCACTCTCCCTGGGGGCTCTAACGACATTGGATCCACGCCCCTTCCATCAATATCGGTATGTTCCGGTACCACTTGAGAAGCAAGCCCCGTAAGAGTACGGTATGGGTATGACGATCAAGTCCAGAGAAAACCTGGTGCTCCTCTACCTGCTTGTCGCGGCAGCGGCGCTCGTAATAGCCGCTGGGTCGCTGTGGGTGCTGTTCTCCGACGGCTTAAAAGCCCAGGCTGCAGCCTTCCCATACGGCGCCCGCGAGTTCCGGTTTGCCCTTTTTGCGGCAGGCATATGCGGTGCACACGCGGTAGGCACGCTGACGGTGCTCGCATTCCGCGCGGGCAAGTCTGCATCCATCGAGCTGTTTTTTCTGGCTCTGTTTAGCCTTGGCCTTGGGCTGGAAGCTGGCCGTTTATTCATGCCATGGCTTATGGCGCAGGGAGCCGGCCTGTATACGCTGGGCATGGTAAGCAAGATTGTGCTCTTTGGCCGCTACCTGAGCATTTTGTCCCTGTTTATGGGCAGCCTCTTTGCCATTGGCTTAGCGCAGGAACGGCTCGATTTTGTGCTTGGGGCGGCTTTTTTGGTCGCAGCCTTTTTTACCAGCATCCACCCGCTCAACACATCGGTTATGGGATCATCACTGGTGGTGGAGCTTGGCTACGCCCGTTTGGTCCGCATGTTTGAAAGCCTTATGCTTGCGATATGCTTTGTGAATTACCTGGTGGCATGGAAGGAACGCCGAGACAGGGCATTTTTGCTTGCCGGCCTTGGCAGCGCGGCCATTGCCGTGTCCGCATACATCCTGCGGGGAAACCCGTCCCACTGGTCATACCTTGCCTTGGTACCGCTTTTGCTGGGCGGCACCTGGCTGCATGTAAAGAGCATGTACGCTCACTATCTGTGGCGCTAAACCAATAGGAGCATTGCCGCAAGCCCGGTAACGGCCGGCAGCAACAGGTTGTCGATATCCTTGGTAGGAGCGGCTTCCACAACGGTAGCTACCAGCGCAACCAAAGCGG
>JAKQNL010000293.1 GCA_029565815.1 Spirochaetota bacterium
AGGCTTGGTATAAAGAGGCCCACTAGGGCTTGGCCAAGATGCCCGCCACCGCCACGCGGTACTCGCGCGGGCTCTTAACCTTGTACAGCTCCCGGATGACCCGCTGTGGCTCCGGGAAGCTGTATGCCAGGTATGCCCACACTTCCTTCATTTTATCCAACAGGTGCTTTGGCCCGTGCAGGTATGCCTCGTAGCCGTCGTACAGCGTTTCATGGAAATGCCGCAACAAGGGGCGCTTGTCCTCCGGCAGGGTCAAACCCTTAATTCGCGCAGCCAAAAACGGGTCCATAATGGCCCCGCGGCCCAGCATCCAGGAAGACAGGTACGGGAAGCGCTGCTGCAAGCGCTCAAAATCCGCAAGCGTCCGTATATCGCCGTTGTAGCTCAGTGACGCTTTAATAAGCGGCGCAACGCGTTCAAACTCATCGAGCATAGGCTGTCCATCATACATCTGGCTTCCAAGCCTTGGGTGTAGCGTAACAGAAGCCAGCGGGTGCCCGTTCAGCACCGGCAGTACCGAGTCAAACTCAGCCGCATCCACCATGCCCAGCCGTAGCTTCACCGATACTGCCGGCCCTCCGCGCGCATGGGCATCGCACAGGGCATCCAAGCCCCGCGCTATCATATCCGGATGCTGTAAAAGACCGGCTCCCCGTTTTTTGCGCGCAACCATGGGGTACGGACAGCCAAGATTCCAGTTCACTTCCCGGTAGCCCATGGAGCCAATCGCCAGGGCGGTAGACGCAAGGCTTTGTGGCTCGTTGCCCATAATCTGCGGCACAAGGGTCGGCCCGGTTTTGGGCACAGGCAGTATGTCCTTATAGTGATTGTCGCGTACCTCATGAGCATCGCGCACCGCCGCTATGAACGGCGCCACCACTTCGTCAAAGCCGCCAAAGCACGAGAAATACGCGTCCCGGAACACCCGTATGGTTACCCCGTGTAGCGGGGCGAAAATAATCTTGTGCGTCATGCCCAATGCATAGCGGTTTTTGCTTCTCTTATGCAAGGGCGTCTCCCTGTGCACGCGCTGTTATGGAAGGCGCATGCACAGGGCCGCGCTCTACGCTCCAATCCGCGCCTAGCCATCGCGCGCGGATTCCGCTTCGATCGCTGACGCTAGCCTGCAGCGGGATACTGACCAAAAACCTGTCGGTGGCTACAATGCTAGTCGGAGGCTCCTTTGACCATAGACCTACTGTGCAAAGTGGTGGACAACTACGGCGACATCGGCGTGGTGTACCGCCTGGCCAAAGCCTTAAGCGAGCTCGATGAGCCTCCACGCCTGCGCCTGTGGGTGAATGATCTATCGGCCTTTGCCATGCTGGATCCAGCTATCGATCCCAAAGCTTCGAGACAGCAGGTGCACGGCTGGACCATACTGCGTTGGGACAGTCCCTGGCCCAGCCAGTTCACGGAAGCGGCCACCGTGGTGCTGGAATGCTTTGCCTGCGGCCGGCCAGACAGCCTGGAAGCCACCCTGTTTGACCCAGCCCGCAGCGACAAGCGGCTCATCCTAAACGTGGAGC
>JAKQNL010000298.1 GCA_029565815.1 Spirochaetota bacterium
CCTCCTCGAGCGCCTGGACGAGCTGTATGTCGAACACGGCTACCACGAGGAAAAAGGCATTAACAAGTACTTTGAAGGCGCCGACGGCATGAAAACCATGCAGCGCATCATGGAAGAGTTCCGCACAAACCCGCGCGTAAGCCTTGGCGGCGTTAAAGTCCAAAAGGTACGTGACCTAAAGCTTGGCAAAGTATGGGACAGCGCACATCCGGCCGGCGCCCAGGATGCTGGCTTCCCGTCCAGCGACGTTATCCAGTGGTACCTGGAAGATGGCACCATGGTTACGGTGCGCCCAAGCGGCACTGAGCCTAAAATCAAGTTTTATATACTTGCTCGCACAGCTGTTGGACCCGAAGGATTAACCGCAGCCCGGGCGGACAGCGCACACAAGATAAGCGCGATAGAAGCGGATATCAAAGCGGTGCTTGCTTGAGTACGTGGCGGCCATCAGGCTGGCGTAGCCGGGAAGGCACGACGCTTCCCGGGAACAGAAGCCCCCAGAACCCTAGGCCGGCCGGTGGCAGAGCCAGGCGCATGAGTCCGGACGAACTGGATGGCCTGTACCAGACACTGTGTTGCTCGGAGTTTTGTGCATTTGATGTGGAAACAACAGGCCTGTCGCCATACACCGAGCGCATTGTAGAGCTAGGAGCCGTCCGCTTTCGTATGGTTCAAGAAGGCGGCCAGTGGCGCCACGAAGAACTAGGCGGCTATAATCGGCTCGTAAACCCCGGTATTCCCATACCGGCCTACGCTAGCGCCATACACGGCATCAGCGACCTGGATGTATCCGGAGAAGCGCGCTTTACCGAACAGAGTGATGAGCTGTTTAATTTTGTGGGCGACTCGGTGTTTGTAGCCCACAACGCAGCCTTTGACATGGGCTTTGTGCGCGAAGAGTGCCAGCGAGCAGGCCTGCCCTGCCCGCCCAACCCTGCCTACGATACCATACAGCTAGCCATGAGCGCTGTCCCGCATTTGCCCAGCTATGCGTTGCAATCGCTAGCAAAGAGCTTTGCACTCGATACCGGGAACGCACACCGGGCCTATGATGATGCCCGTACCTGCATGCATATTTTTGCCCGCTGCGTTTCACTGCTCTATTCAAATTAGAATATTCGACAACAAAAATGTCGAACTCGACAAAATTGTCGAGCAATTGCAAGTCTATAACCACGCACCACCTGGTCGTTCCATGAAAAGCGATTTATAAAATAGACATAACTTGTTTACAGGAAAGACATTAAAATTTTGTTAAAAAAAGTTCCTTATTTTCACCCTATTCGGCACGGTTCTTGCCGATAAACGAATGGGGGTTCTACATTTTTTGCTGGGATCAGTGAAAAAATGCATAATCTCCACTATAGTTATGTGTGTGCGACGTAGCTTTATGCAGTACACGGTTTTCCCTTGGAGGAACGTATGAACAACAGGAACTCTACCCGTTTTGCCATCGCCCGTAGCGGGCTATCCGTCATTGCCATTGCGGTATTGATGCTTGGCCTGGCTACCTGTAAGGTGCCTTTTGGCCTTGGCGGTGCCGTGGACCTGGAAGTCCCGACCGTTCGTATAACGTCTCCCCAGACCGACACCTACTTTAACGACGATTTTGTCGTAAGCGGTACGGTGGCGGACGATCTGGAAGTGAAAACCCTCATCGTGCGCGTGCTTGCAAGCGATGGGACCCTCCTGGGCTCCTATCCGGCTACGGTCAGTGATGGAAGCTTTACGGTTACCATTCCGGCGGCAAGCATAACGGCGCTTATGGGCACGGTAACCCTGGAAGCGGTGGCAACCGACGCTAACTCCAAGAGCGCAAAAGACCGCACCTTTGT
>JAKQNL010000300.1 GCA_029565815.1 Spirochaetota bacterium
AGAAATTCCGCCAACAGCTGGGGCCTAAGCACGTTTTCCCGCTCATCATCGCCGGCTACAAACTCCGGGCTGGTAACAGTATCGTAGTTCACCTTCATGACCCGCTCAGGGCAACAATGGCCCGCCTAAAAATATCCTGCTCGGTATCATGGGCCGGTGTATCGCCGGGCTTAAGGCCGTTTTCTGCTACGATTGCGGATACCGCATCGGCTGCCCTGCGCCTGTCGTAGCCAAGGTCGCACAGCGCGCGCACGATATCCTCAAAGGGATGTTTTTGCTGTTCTGGCCGGGACGATTCGCCAAAAGCGGATGGCAGCTTTCCCTTTAGGGAAAAAACGAGCTTTTGGGCGGTTTTTTTACCAAGACCTGGCACGGCTTCGAGCCTAGCCAAATCTTCCAGTTCCAAGGCTCGCTCCAGTTCGCTTGCCCCTATACCGCCCAGTATTTTTACCGCCTGCTTAGGTCCTATGCCGTCGACGCTCATAAGCTGGATGAAGACTGATCGCTCGGTTTCGCTAGGAAAACCATACAGGTGCATCTGGTCTTCCCGGTGTAAAAGCCAGCACAAAACGCGGGTAGTTTCCCCAATGCGGCCAAAACTGTCCACGCTCCGTGCAGGGACCGAAAGCTCCCACTCGATGCCGTTGTTGTCTACCCGTATGGCGTCGGAAGCCTTGTGGCTAAGGATTCCGCTTATGGCGTTGATCATGCTGGTGAGTATAGCAGGGCTGGCTTGTTTCTGTCAGCGCCCCGTGCGTGCCATGGCCAAAAAGCGTTCGCTGTTGCAGTGGCACAGGGCAAGGGCAAGAGCGTCGGCCGCGTGGTCCGGTTTTGGAATCTCCGACAGGCCGAGCACCATGCGTATGAAATTTTGCATGTCGGTCTTGGACGCTTGGCCGGAACCGGTAGCAGCTTGCTTGACGTGGGTGGGAAGATATTCTGATAAGGGAACGGAAGCATCGTGGAAAACGAGCCGTATAACCCCGCGGGCCTCAGACACGCCCATGGCGCTGGTAACGTTTTTAGCAAAGAACAGGGCTTCCATCGCGGCTTCTGCCGGCTGCCAGGTGTGTGTCAGCTCTGCAAGCGTATCGCGGATATGTGCAAGCCGTTCGTTCATGGGCATATCCGCCCTGGTGGATATGCAGCCGTGGGCCCGGTAAAAAATACGGGCGCCGTCCCGGTCGACGACGCCCCATCCAACAGATGCTAAGCCTGGGTCCACGCCCATGACGCGGACACAGGACGCAGTGCTCATTACTCTTCTTCGTCGGGCAGATTGGCGTTGTGGTACACGTTCTGGACGTCGTCGTTCTCTTCCAGCTTGTCGATAAGCTTGGCTACCTTGCCGCCGGAATCCTTGTCCGGATCCACATAGCTTTCCGGCACCATGGATACCTCTGCACCGTCGGTTTCCATGCCCTTCTCGGTGATTGCGTTCAACACAGCCTCAAATGCCTCGGGGCTGGTATACACGACAATTTCGCCGTCCTCGTTCGCTATATCGTCGGCTCCGGCTTCCAGGGCTACTTCCATAACCTGGTCCTCGCTATACTTTTCGCCATCTAGGCTGATGACGCCCTTACGGGTAAAGAGGCGGAGCACGGCGTTGGAGGTAGCCAGGGAACCGCCAGCGCGAGTAAGGATATTGCGTACTTCCGCGGCAGCGCGGTTCTTGTTGTCGGTAAGCACTTCTATAAGAATGGCAATGCCGCCTGGGGCGTATGCCTCGTATACCAGCTCTTCGTAGGTGGACCCGCCAAGCTCGCCGGTGCCCTTCTTGATGGCCCGGTCTATGTTGTCTTTGGGCATATTGGCCGCGCGGGCCTTGAGCATAGCCGTGCGCAGGCGCGCGTTCGAATCAGAATCACCGCCACCCATGCGGGCTGCGATGGAAATTTCCTTGATAAGTTTGGTGAACATCTGCCCGCGCTTGGCGTCGGCTGCACCCTTCTTGTGCTTTATGGTTGCCCATTTACTGTGGCCTGACATACTCTCTCCTTAAGCGGCTGCCGCTTGCCGTATACCGGCACTGTGGCATTCAAAATGAGTGGCGCGTCGAGCAAACCCGGTTTTGTTCTCTGAGCCTATGGCGTTTGGTTGGCAAAGCAGCAGGAACCCCGGCGAACCGGGTAAGTCGGGGCAAAAAACCTGCGACGTAATCCTAACACGGCGCGCATAGAAGTGTCAACGATTCGGCATAAACGCCAGCGGGCGCGAAAAAACGCAAATAGTGAAAGAAAAGGCGGGCATACAGCCCGCCTGATTTTCCTAACGGTTAGCTGGCCTTGCAACCGGGATACGGTTCTTTTTAAGGCCATCCTGGATAAGTTCCACGCGGAGCTTATCGAACCACAGGAAGTCGAACGGCTTTTTGTCGCGGACGGAGTACTTCACTGCGTAATCAAGGTCGTCCTTGCAGGTTTCGCACAGGTCGTACTCGCGTATGTGGAAGTAGGTCCGGTCGGTAATGGGATCGACCACTTCCTTTTTGCAGATGTCACAATACAGGTGCTTCATATCGATGCTCCTCGTTGGCGATCTTTGCCCGATAGTCTATAGTATGTCCATATCGTTGTACAGTGGAAGTATAGCATGAACACAGAAGAAAACGCAAAGCTGTTTCGATCGGATTTTGGACGAACCTTTATCATAGCCGAGCTGGGTACATCCCACGGCGGCGACAGGGCAAAAGGACTGGAACTGGTAGCCGCAGCCTGCGAGGCCGGGGCCGATGTGGTTAAATTCCAGCATGTGTACGCCGACGAGATCGTCCATCCGGCCACCGGCTTTGTGCCCCTGCCCGGAGGGCCAGTAGCCCTCTATGATCGATTCAAAGCCCTGGAAACCGGCCCGCTTTTTCTGGCTAGCATGAAAGAAGCGGTAGAAGCCCGCGGTGCTCTGTTTTTATGCACACCGTTTGGCGAGCGCAGCGCGCGGGAACTCTTAGAGCTAGGCGTAGGCATGATGAAGGTGGCCAGCCCGGAACTGAACCACGGCCCGCTTTTAAGCCAGCTTGCAGGCTATGGCCTGCCGACTATCCTGAGCACCGGCGTATCGACCCTAGCCGACATAGAAAAGGCAGTGAACATGTTCAGGGCAGCTGGTTATGCAAGCGCAGACGGCTCCTGCGACAGGTTAACTATGCTGCACTGCGTAACCGCCTACCCGACGCCAGAAGAAGACTACAACCTAAACCTGCTCCACGAGCTATCCACCCTGTTTGGCCTACCCGTAGGCGTATCCGACCACTCTCGCCACCCCTTGCTGATTCCGGCACTCGCAGCCAGCCTTGGCGCATGGGCCGTGGAAAAACACTTCTGCCTCAGCCGCTCTGACGACGGCCTGGATGACCCCATAGCCCTGCCGCCTGCGGACTTTACAAGCATGGTACGAGCCGTACACGAAGCCAGCCGCGGCGCTAGCTATGCACTCGATGCGCTGAGCAACGAATACGGCCAGGCAAAAGTGCAAGCCATTCTGGGCACCGGCAGAAAGTTCCTGGCTCCTAGCGAACAGGACAACTATGGCCGCACCAACCGATCGATGCACGCAAAGCGGCCTATACGCATAGGCGAAATCCTGAGCTCAGACAACATAGCCATACTGCGCACCGAGAAAGTGCTACGAGCTGGCCTGTCGCCCTGGCTTATCGAAACCGTACATGGCCGCCTTGCCGCCCGCGACATCGAGGACGGCCAAGGCATAGTGTGGGCAGATGTTGGGGCTCAGGCCAAGCCGGCAGGGGGCAGTTAAAGGT
>JAKQNL010000320.1 GCA_029565815.1 Spirochaetota bacterium
ACCTTGCGCTAAAAGCGGTGGATTTTGCCGGCAACTGGTCGAGCACAGCTCGCTTATCGTATTCCCGCGACACCACCCCTCCGTCTGCCGTAAGCATCGAAGCACCACAATCGTCGGCAGACGGCTTTATAGCATCCAACACTTTTTCCATCACCTGGCAAACGCCTCCGGAACCGGATGTAGCGGGCTTTAGCTGGGTGCTGGATTACCTTGGCCCACTGGACCGATTGCCCGCCCGTAAACGCCCTAAGCCTACAGAAGAAGCGCAGGCAGGCTCAGAGGCGGGGGCTTACCGGCTAGAACCAACGGAAGGCTATGAGCTTAACCTGTGGAATGCAAAACCTTTAGCAGAACCGGCAAAAGCTATACGCACCAGCGCAACCCGCGCCGACTTTTCCAACCTAGATGACGGCTATTGGCTTGTAGCCGTCGCTGCGATAGACAATACCGGAAACGTTGGCCCTAGCTCGCGCGCGATTTTGCGCCTGGACAAATTCGTTCCATACACCGCAATCAGCGACGTGCGCGCAAGCCGTGACGATTTTGGAACATTGTCGTTCAGCGTGCTTGGCCGCGGTTTCTCCGAAGACGGACCCGTAACGCGCATAGCTTTAGACAACGACGGACGCGAGCCGTTTGAGCGCGTGTTCGAGCTATCCGCAGGCACGTACCGCATCCGATCCGACCGCCTCCTCGATGGAGCAAAAGCCGAAGACCTGCCCAAAGGCTCGTGGCGGGTTGGCATATTTCACCCAAAGCGCGGCTGGTTGTTTAGTAAACCCATCATAACTGTGGACGAACGCGGAACGGTAAAACTTGGGCCGGCCGTTCCAGCATGGAAGCCAACGTGGATATTCCAAACACAGCCATCGCGCTTTACCGATCTTGGAACTGTTTTCATGTACCTGGCGCTGATTCTACCCTTGGCCGGAGTTATACTTTCTTTCCGGCAGGCAGCACTCACTCTCGCGCAAGGTGCGAGCATACGCCGGGATGCCCTGGCACTTCTGGAGGGAAAATCCATGCCAGCCAAAGAACGCGAACGAGCCGTAAAAGCGGCAATACGAAAAGGCGCCGGACTGACCGCAAAGTTCGCCCTTACCATCAGCATGCTCGTCATATTTGTGGTTGCCCTTGTATCCGTCCCGCTTGCCCTACAGCTGGTTCGATCCCAGTCCGCAACGCTTGCAAGCGGCCTAAGCGAACGGGCCGAGGTTCTGCTTGAGAGCGCGGTGCAAGGCGGCCGCTCATACCTGCCAAGCCAGGACGACTTAAACCTGTCAAATATTCCTTACCAGGTGTCCGCCGTTAAAGGCGCGCTTTGGATGACCATTACCGGCTACGGAAAAGACAAGAGCACAAATCCGGATATCGTGTGGGCAACCAACGAGCCGGATGCAAGTCTTAAAGCCAAACTGGATTCGGATAGCTTAAGCGTCGGATCCTCGGGACTGCGGGACAGCCTGTCGCCGCTAATTGCCACTATAGCCAGCGAACTTAACCAGAAAGCCATGGCAGAAGCCGGCGAGCTAGCCGCATACACTCAGGATCTGCGTGACGAAAACGTGCGTCTGTCCATCCAGCTTGCGCAGAAATACAGCGCGGACTTAGATGCACGGCAACAGGAACTGTCTGCACAGATACGCGGCAACGATACCCGCGTGCGTGAACTGCTTGCAGCCATATCCGACGCATCCATCGCTTCGGTGCCGCCCTTCGATCCTAACCTGCTGTCGCTGGACCCGGAAGAGTATGTGTTCTACAAGCCCATCATGTACGCCCAGGGCCGCGAACCAGTGTTCTACCGCGGTATGGTGCGCCTAGCCGTTACCACCGAGTACATCGTTGCGGCCGTAAAAGACGCGCGCGCCGCGCTGTTCCGCAGCATAGCCATTGTCGCAGCGATAGCGCTTGCAGCAGGCGTGGTTGGTTCCATCATCCTGTCAGGCATCATCATCAACCCTATACGTCGATTGGTGCGCGGTATAGAAACCATACGCGACACGCCGGACAAAAAAGACCTTGCGGACTTTACTATAGAAATAAAAAGCAAGGACGAGTTACAGACGCTTGCAAACACGATCAACGACATGACCATGGGCCTTGTGGTAGCCGCACGGGAAGCGGAGTTCCTCACCGTCGGTAAAGACGTGCAAAAAATGTTCATACCGCTTGAGTCAAATGCATTCGGAGAAAAACTGACAACCGGACGAGACGAGCGCGCAAGTCATACCTTCTTCGGCTACTACGAAGGAGCCAAGGGCGTGTCCGGCGACTACTTCGATTACCGCCAGCTAGACGACCGATACTGGGCATTCATCAAGTGCGACGTATCCGGCAAAGGCGTGCCGGCAGCCCTCATCATGGTCGGCGTTGCAACTATTTTTACCAGCGAATTCCAAAGCTGGTCATACAAGAAAAACGGCATAAAGCTGGACGAGCTAACCTACCGCATCAACGACTTCTTGTTCCGCCGTGGCTTCAAGGGACGTTTCGCAGCCTTCCTCATGGGCGTGTACGATTCCAAAACCGGTACAACCTACCTGTGCCACGCTGGCGACAAATTCGTGTATATCTACTCCGTAGAAAAACGCGCTCTTATAAAACACGAGCTAGTGTCCGCAACGGGCGATGCGGCTCCGGCAGCCGGTCCTATTGATTCGGATTTGATCATGATGGGGAAAGCGCCTTTCACCCAAGTGACCAGACAGCTGGCCATCGGCGACACGCTCATTCTATACACGGACGGTTTTGAGGAATCCAACCGCGCACGGCGCAACCCAGACTTCTCCGAAATGTACGAGCTTAAGAAAACCAAAAACGCTGACGGTTCGGAAAGCGCACACAAAGAAGCACTTCTGGAATACCTTGGCGAGGAACGTCTTAAAGAAATTGTAGAAGCAATCATGCAAGGCAGGCGCTGGACACTCATTAAAGAGAACGATCCTCTTGGCCCGGACACCCGTTATGATTTCGATTTCAGCTCGTGCACGGGCAAACCCGACGAACTGGTACTAGGACTGGCGTCGGTTGAAAAAGTGTTCCGCATGGTGCCGGATCCTCACGCGACGGAAGACGACATGGTGCTGGTAGACAGTAAACTGGACGCTATGCTGGAACGCTGCTTTGTCCAGTATGCCACATACTGCCGGGACAAAATCGACCACCCTAATCCGCGCCGCACAGAATACAAATACTGGCGCCACATGAAGGAGGACGACCAGTACGACGACCTAACGATGATGGTCATTCGCCGCAACACTTAACTATGCGGCCGCCGCAACACTTAACTATGCGGCCGCCGCAACACTTAACTATGCGGCCGCC
>JAKQNL010000321.1 GCA_029565815.1 Spirochaetota bacterium
CACGCTCGCCAGCGGCTAAAGGATCCGCGGCAGCCAGCACGGCCAGAACCCAGAAGGCTGCGCCAAACACAGCCGCCATGGCACGTGTCGCCAGATAGCCACGCCGGATACGCTCCGCTTCAGGCTGATTGAGCCTTAACACATCAGTCTTGCAATAACGACCAAGGGAGCGAAGAAATCCTAGCGCCGTAAAGGAGTATGGCAGAAGCGCAGCAAGAATCCACAAGAGTTCCGGGTGGCGAAAGCTCATGCTATGCCTCCAAGAACCATGCGGCGTATGAAAAATGCAAGCGCTGCGCTCACAAGCGCCGCAATGCTCAACCCAGGTCCTAGACCATGGCGAGCTTGCTCCGAGCTGGCTGAGCTTGCAAGGCTTTGGTCAAAGCTATCGAGCGCACGGGATAAACTGCGCACATCCCGGGTTGCAAGGAAACTGCCGCCGCCTGCCGCGGCAAGGGCTTCCAGAACGCGCTCGTCGTAGGCAGAGCGATAGGTACCCGATAACAGCTCGCCGGAAACCGGGTCTTCGTAGCGGAACGGCACATCTCCTGTGGTACCCATGCCGATAAGCGCAAAGAAAACGCCCATGCGCTTTACTGTAGACGCTGCGTCCAACGGATCCACAAGGCCTACGGTATCCTCGCCATCCGTTATGAGAACCAGGGCTTTTCTGCGCCCAGCGGTGCGGGCCAGATGGCGGGCAGCCAGAGCCAAACCCTGGCCTATTGCAGTTCCATCGCCCAGCATGCCGGGAGCCAGGGCAAAAAGCCGCTCGCTTACACTAGGTGCATCATCGCTGACCGGGCACAGTAGCGCAGCCGTACCGCCAAAAGCCACTAAGCCGACCGAGCCGCCCGCGCGCCTGTCGCGCACATAGGATGACACAAATGCCTGGGCAGCCTGCAAGCGGTTTGGCTCCATATCCATTGCTGCCATGCTCGGCGACACATCGAGCACAAACACAACATCCAGGTCTGCCCTGGAATCTGCGTGCGCATCAAGGAAACCGGACGGCCCAGCTGCTACAACACACAAAAGGCTCCAGCTAACGAAAAACAACGCATCGGACAAACGCCGAGCAAGTACCCACAAAAAACCGGCACCGGCACCAACGCCGGCTCCCCAGCGTTCCAGCGGCAAAACCCAGCTTCGTTGCACGCCATGTCGATTGCGCACAGCGGAAGCAATAGCAACCACGATGGGAAGGCAGATGAGCCACAGTAGGGCGGGTGTTTCAAAGCCCATGGCCGCTTCCCTTAACGCTCGCGTGTTCACGAGCGTGTGCGTGCGCGTGTTCGCGCGTGTGTGCGCGCATGTTCCCCTTACCTATGCCGGTATCCAAAGCCGGCTGGGGTATGGCCAGTAAAGCCGTGCAAGCTGTAAGCGCTGCTTGTAGCTGTACGGACGTATCCAAAGCGAATCTAGCTCTGTCGCCCTGTGCAAGCACATCTGCACTGCACTGCAAGAGCATGGCCTGACAGCTGCTGTTTTCAAAGCCCCCGGATGCACGTACAAGCTCGGCCGGCGTCATTGCGCTAACCGGAAGGGCAAGCACAGCCTGGGCATACGAACGCAGAGCCGAACACAGCCTAGCCCATGCGCGCTCGTCCTGCACGGAAGCGGTTTTAGAAAGAGCAGCTATCGTTTTTTCCAGATTTTTTCTGGCAACACGGATAGCCCTGGCCGCCTGCCACATGCCTTTCTTGGGAAGGATAAAGCGCAGCAGAGCAAAAATGCCCAAGCCAAGGGCAAGAGCCGCGGCGACAAGCATGTAGATACGCAAGCGCATGCCGCCGGGTTCCAGCTGGCCCCAGGGCTGTGGACGGTATCCTTGGCGGCCGCCGAGCACGGATTCTGCGTTCAATTCGACCGGCGGAAAGCGTAAGCCAGCCAGCTCGAAAGCCGGAAGCACGGAAGTTCCAGCAAGCCAGGGAATCACCGTCAGTTCCAGGACTGCGGAGCCTGAGCGCCTGAGCAAGCGGAAGCTGCGGATACTGGGCTCTTGTCCATCGGCGGCTGTCGGCGAAAAAGCCCCATCCGTTGGCGACCAGCTGATGCCCCTATCGTCCCAGGCAAGCACCACGCGGACATCCTGGCCAACGTGGTAGCGCTGGGGCACAAACTCCACCGACAGCACCGTCACATCGGCAAACGCATGAACACAGGACAGAACGAGTAGCGCACACAAACAGATACAGCCACGGCGGGACATCACAACGGCCTCCGCTGGCCAAAGAACGCGGTCATCGCGCGCGCCGGCTCGCTTGAGCCGTCCAGCTGCAGAACCGGCACCCGGGCTGCGGCCGCTGCGGACAACAAGGCAAGCTTACGTGCAGACGCTTCTGATGTGCGGGCGTCGCGGTATTGGCCGGAGCGGGGAAGCACCAGGTAAGGCCTGTGGGATTCCGAGTCCGTTGCGCGCAAGCAAAACGAAACCGCTGGCGGGCTGTCATCCAGCTCGTCATGCACATGGATAAGGGCCGTATCGTGCTTTCTGGCGAGCGTCGCTAGCGGCCGTTCCCAGGCAGTACTTAAAAAATCACTGAGCACCACCACCAGGCTTCTGCGCTTGAGGTGCAGCATTGCCTGATCGAGAGCAGCCGCCAGATTGGATCCGCCCATGCCGGCCGAACCGGAAGCAATGCGCTCCACCAGGGAAAATGCGGCCCGGTCACCCGATAGAGGCTTACGGTGCTCGTGCTTGTGGCCGCCAAAAAACAAAGCGCCGGCGCTGGCTCCGTTCTGGACGCATGCATAGGCCAAGAGCGAAGCAGCCAATGCACAGGTTTCGCGCTTACTGCGGATACGGCCAAAATCCATCGATGCAGATTCGTCAACAATGAGGTAGACAGCCAGGGACCTGTCGTCCCGCCAGGTTTTGATATAGGGTTTTGCTAAGCGAGCAGTCGCATTCCAATCCATGCGCATGGCGTCGTCGTTGGGGTCGTATTCGCGAAGGCCATCGAAGTCCATGCCGCGCCCTCGGAAGGCCGAGCGGAAATTGCCGGACATGACAGCCCGCGACAAGGTTGGCGTAGCAAAAATGAGCCGGCGTACGCTTGCCCGGAGCTGGTCTCGGTTCATCAGGGCAAAGGAACGGCCGCCAGGATGCCTTGGATGATCGCATCGGCGGACACGCGCTCCGCTTCCGCCTCGTATGAAACGACGATACGGTGGCGCAGCACGGCCGGCGCTTGCCGCTTTACGTCTTCGGGCAGAACGTGGTCGCGGCCGTCCAGAAAAGCAGCCGCCTTGGCAGCCTGGTACAGGGCAATAGAGCCGCGCGGGCTTGCCCCGAATTCCACATATCGAGCCAGATCCCGCAGGGCCGGCACCTGGTCCTTAGACGACTGTGGCCGGGTTGCCCGAACCACGGCGACAGCGTATGCGGCCACCGCATCCTGAAAGCGCACCTGATCCAGTGCGCCTTTGA
>JAKQNL010000325.1 GCA_029565815.1 Spirochaetota bacterium
TGGCCATGACGCGCTTTTTGCCCTCGTCGCCAAGGTTTTCCGACCACACCAAAAAGCAATAGGATTGTAACTGGCCGCGTCCTACCCGGCCGCGCAGCTGGTGTAGGGCAGCAAGCCCGAAGCGCTCGGCATGCTCTATGACCATACAGGTAGCTTCGGGAACGTCCACGCCCACTTCTACCACACTGGTGGCTACTACAAACGACAGATCGCCTTTTTTGAACGCGGCCATGGTGTCGCGCTTTTCCTGCTCGGATAGCCTGGCATGTATCAGGCCGCCCTTGTATTCGGGAAATACTTCGGTGGCCAGTTTATGAAACATAGCTTCTGCGTCTTTAAGCTCTAAGCGGTCGGATCGTTCCACCAAGGGGTACACAAAGTATACCCGCTCCTTATTGGCCATGCGTTTACGTACAAATTCGTATACACGGGATTCGTTGCCTTGCTTTGCCAGGTGCGTGATAATAGCTTTACGTCCCTTGGGCATGGTTTTTATGGTGGATACGGATAGGTCGCCGTACACGGTTAGGGCTAGGCTTCGGGGTATGGGCGTTGCGCTCATCATAAGCACATCCGGCCGCTCGCCCTTGGAGCCCATAGCAAGCCGCTGGAGCACGCCAAAACGGTGTTGCTCGTCTACCACCACAAAGCGCAAGTTCTTGTAGCACACGTCGGCAGAGAACAGGGCGTGGGTTCCTATAACGAGGTCAATATCGCCAGAGCCTAGCGCAGACAGTAATGGCTTTCGCGCAGCATCTGCGACGTTGCCCGAAAGGAATGCAAGGCGAACGCCTAGGGGTTCCAGTAGGCTAGCAGCCGTTTCCGCATGCTGGCGCGCCAAAAGTTCGGTGGGTGCCATGATGGCCGCCTGTCCGCCTTGTTCTATCACATCGAGGGCAGCAAGGAAGGCAACCAGGGTTTTTCCCGATCCTACGTCGCCCTGCAAAAGTCGGGCCATAGGATAGTCGCCGCTCATATCCGCCCGGATTTCTGCAAGTACGGCTAGCTGGTCCGCACTGAGGGAAAAGTTCAGTCGCTCTATCAATGCATTTGCTAATCTTCCTGGCTGAGCTGCAAGGTTTTGTGTCCGAGCCACTGGTTCGCGACGGCGCTCCAGGGCTCGCCTGGCTATCATTATTTGCAGGTAAAAAAGCTCACCGTATGCAAGTGTTTTTCTGGCATGCTGTGCATCCTGTTCCTGTGCCGGCTGGTGCAGGAAGCGCAAAGCTGCGCTCATGGATAATAGCCCACGGGCCGCTCGTATGCTTGTTGGAATCTCGTCGTCCACCGCCGACCACAAGCTGACAGCCCGTGCTGCAAGCTTTCGCATGGTGCCCTGTGCAAGGCCTTCGGTGAGCGGGTACACAGGTAATATGCCAGAGCCACGGTAATCCTGTCCGTCCGTAAGCGCATCGATATCGAAATTGGCCGATTGCAGGTCGTTATATTTATATTCAAAGGAGCCGAATACGATGACGCGGCTTTCCGGCGGAAATTGTTTTTCTAAAAACGCCCGGTTAAAACACACCAGGGCAGCGCGTGTGCCTTCTTCGTCTTCTATCCAGAGTTTGAGCGTGCGCATACGGCCAAAGCCAAACCAGTCATGGGCGACTACGGTAGCCGTACAGTTTACCGGCCCTTGCGCGAACGAGCCTAAGAGCCGCTTTTGGCTACGGTCTTCGTATGCCCGCGGCGCGAACAAAAGCAAATCCGACGCACAATACAGGCCAAGCCGGGCAAGGCGGGCAAGCACCGCGGGGCCTGCTCCCTTAACGGACGACAGGGCATCGTTTAATTCGCGTACGAACAAGGTGTCATTTCCATACAGCCGCCGCGGATAGCCAGCTCCAGAAATCCAGGCCGCTTACGGATGAGTCCGGGAAAAAATTCCGGCCGTCCACCAGCTCCATGATGCCTTCCTCCACGCTGCCCAGAACGCCGTCAAAGAACGGGCTTGCGTAGGGAAGGTCCAGAATCGGGCTGTTCCTTTTGGCAGCGTAGCGCTCGGTGTAGCGTGCTTTCATGCGTGCGTCGGTTCTGGTCATGAGGCTCCACAGGAATAGGGCTGCGTCTTTTCTGGTTGTAAGCGTGTTTGCTTTCGCGCCAGGATCTGCAAACCAGCCCGACGCTTTAAGGCGTTCAAAGAGCGCACCTGAGTCCCACGGGGCACCGCCAGTGAGCCAGTCTAGGGCGTTGGTTTCCGATGCGGCCAGCACTACCATGCCTATGAACGGTAGCTCCTTTTGCTCCAGGTAGCGGACGGAGCTTTGGCTCGGCGCGCTATCCATGTCCCTCATAGCCCACGCTCGGTCGCGCTCCTCGGAGTATAGGCGACTGTACTCTGGCGGCAAAAAAGGCAAGCTTGCGTCAAACGATGCAACTGCTTCCCTGAACTTTCCTTCACCTGCCAAAATAGATCCGAGCTGCGCTGTAAGCCGGTAGCCTGAGTCTGCAACGCCCATAGCTTTTTCCAGAATCGCGCGAGCTTCCGTGGTGCTTTTTGCAAGCCG
>JAKQNL010000341.1 GCA_029565815.1 Spirochaetota bacterium
CGTGTGGTCTTCCGATCTGCGTAGACCCCCAAGAGGTATACACCGAAGAGGAAACCACCCGGCATAATATCCGCGCCCTGGTCAACGTGTTGCAGCGCCACGTGCCCGCCCAGATAGCTCCCTTGGTCCACATGGGCGCTACCAGCGTGGATATTCTGGACACTGCATCGGCCGCCCGTATGCGGGATGTAAGCATCAACGTGGTGCTGCCGCTTTTGGGCAAGCTGCTCGCAAAGCTGTGCGCGCTTGCAAAGAACGAAGCCGACACTCCGCAGGTAGGACGTACCCACGGCCAGCATGCGGTGCCCATTACCTTTGGCTTTGCCATGGCAGAGTACGCTTCGCGCCTGGGCAAGTGCCTGCCAGAGATAGAACGACGAGCCCTAGATCTGCGCGGCAAGCTTGCCGGCGCTACCGGTTCGTACAACGCCCTGTCAATGAGCTATGCGGACCCCGAGGCGGTGGAAAAAATCTACCTAGGTCACCTTGGCCTGGCTCCCAGCGAGCATTCCACCCAGCTGGTTGAGCCTGAGCACCTGTTGCGCCTACTTTTGGAAATGAACACAGCATTCGGCGTGCTTGCAAACTTGGCCGATGACCTGCGTAACTTGCAGCGTTCGGAAATAGACGAAGTGCGGGAAAGTTTCGGTTCCGGCCAGGTTGGTTCGTCCACCATGCCGCAAAAACGCAACCCGTGGAACTCCGAGCATGTGAAGAGCCTATGGAAAACTTTTGCGCCCCGCGTCATGACCTTTTTCATGGACCAGATATCCGAACACCAGCGCGACCTTACCAACTCGGCCAGCCAGCGCTTTGTCGCCGATTACATAGTCGGCTTTTGCGCAGCCCTGAACCGCATGCTGTCGGTGCTGGACGGCCTGTCGGTGAACCGCGAGCGCATGCTTGCAAACCTGCGTTCCGGCGGCGGTTCTGTGCTAGCAGAGCCGTCATACATACTGCTTGCAGAATCCGGCCTTGCCGACGCGCACGAAATCATACGCACGGTAACGCTTAGTGCGGAGAAAAGCGGACTAAGTCTGGGCCAAGCGCTTAAAGCTAATCCTAAGGCGGCCGATGCCGTATCCAGCCAGCTTAAAACCCTGGGCTGGGCGGACCCGGACAGCTTCTTCCAGCATCCGGAACTGTACCGAGGTAGGGCATCCCAAAAGGCTCGGTCCATAGCCGAGACATACGCTCCCATCGCGGAACGCTGGGCAGCCCAAACAGCCCAAGCTGCCACAGCAGCCCACGTAGCCACAGCACAATAAGGAGATGACTATGACCATGATAGAAACCCTGTCCTACGACGACGTGCTCCTGTTGCCTGGTTACTCGGACATACTGCCCCGCGATGCGGATGTGCGTACCACGCTTGCAGCAGACATTATGCTCAACGTGCCGGTTATCAGCGCTGCCATGGATACCGTAACGGAAGAGCGCATGGCCATAGCTCTAGCCTTGCAGGGGGGCGCGGGCGTCATCCATCGTAACCTAAGGCCGGAGGTTCAGGCCGAGCAGGTAGCCAACGTAAAGCGTTACCTTAACTGGATCATAGAAAGCCCGGTTACGGTGGAAGAAGACCGTACGCTTAAAGACGTGCGGGCTATCATGGAGAAACACCGAGTAAGCGGCCTGCCGGTGCTCAGTACGGACGGTAAGCTTGTGGGCATCATCACCGCCCGCGACCTGCGCTTCCGCCGTGAGGACGATTCGCTGGTCCGAGACGCAATGACCGCGGACCCGGTAGTGGAGCGTGGCGAGGCAACGCCGGCCAGCGCCCGCGAAAAATTCGACAAGCACCGCATAGAGAAGCTGCCGGTTGTGGACCAGGCTAACCGCCTCTTGGGACTCATCACCGTAAAGGACATGGAAAAGCACGAGCGCTACCCGCGGGCTGCCCTGGATAAATCCGGCCGCCTTATAGTCGGAGCCGCCGTGTCGCCCCAGGATTTTGCTACGCGCATACCGTTTTTGCAGAAGGCAAAGTGCGACTTTGTGGTGCTCGATACGGCCCACGGCGACACGAAAAACGTGGTTGACGCCGTGCGCGACATAAAAAAGCAGTTTGGCATGACCGTTATAGGCGGCAACGTCGCTACCGCATCCGGCACCCGTAGGCTCATAGACGCCGGTGCAGACGCGGTTAAGGTTGGCATAGGCCCGGGATCCATCTGCACAACCCGCATCGTGGCGGGCATTGGCGTTGCCCAGTTCAGCGCAGTGCTCGATTGCGCCGCCGAAGCAAGCAAGTCCGGTATCCCGGTTATAGCCGACGGCGGCATCAAGTATTCCGGCGATATAGTAAAAGCCATCGGAGCAGGCGCTTCGTGTGTCATGATAGGTAACCTGTTTGCCGGTCTTAAAGAAGCACCGGGCCGCGAAATACTCTACGACGGCCGTATCTACAAGGAATACCGCGGCATGGGCTCCATGGGAGCCATCAAGGCCGGTTCGGGCGACCGCTACCAGATGGCAAAGGACGAAAGCCCCGTACCGGAGGGCATAGAAGGTCGCGTGCCATACAAGGGCGAACTGCGGGACTTTTTGCACCAGATGGTAGCAGGCCTGCAAAAGGGCATGGGATACACAGGCTGTAAGGATATCGCAGCCTTACGTGCATACGGAAAGTTCGCGCGCATAACCAGCGCAGGCCTACGGGAAAGCCACGCCCACGACGTGTCCATTACCCAAGAAGCGCCAAACTACTCGCGCTAGGCCAGCACGCGGTATAGACCCACGGCCGGTTTTTGGTCGATACTTGGCCGGTAAACGCGCATAACCATAGGGCGGCAGGCGGAAACCCGTACGGCCAGCCAACGAAGGGGATAGGATGAACGTAGTCGTAATAGGAGCCCAGTGGGGCGACGAAGGTAAAGGCAAGATGGTGGACTACCTGGCCACCGACGCGCAGATCATCGTCCGGTTCTCCGGCGGAGCAAACGCTGGCCACACTATCGTGCGGGGCGGCGAGCAGTTCGCGCTGCACCTTATTCCATCGGGCGTCCTGTATCCGGACAAAACGGTTGTCTTAGGAACGGGCATGGCCATAGACCCGGAAGCCATGTTCGCCGAGCTGGACATGCTTGCGCAGCGTGGTATCGACTGGAAAGGCCGCGTGCTTGTAAGCGACCGCGCCCACATCGTGCTGCCGCGATACCGCGACATAGACAAAGCCATGGAAGCGTCCAGAAAAAACCCTATAGGCACCACCGGCCGCGGCATAGGCGTTACCTACTCCATGAAATCCTCCCGCGACGGCGTGCGCCTTGCGGACCTGTTCGACCCGGACCGTCTGGTCAACCTGGAGCCAGAGGACAGAAGCTACATAGAACGCTGGCGCGATAAGCTTGCACCCATGGCTATAGACCTGGTGGATTACCTGTCTAAGCATCGCCATGCCTATGTCCTTTTTGAGGGCGCTCAAGGTACGCTTTTGGACCTGGATACCGGCACCTATCCGTTTGTGTCCAGCGGCATGTCCTGCGCTGCCGGAGCCGCAGCCCAGGGCGGCATAGGGCCGCGAAGCATGGACAAGGTGCTTGGCGTGTTCAAGGCATATTCCACCCGCGTTGGCAACGGCCCGTTTCCAACCGAGTTTGACAACGATTCCCAGTCGGAATTGTGCCAGTTCGTGCGCGACACCGGACGGGAGTACGGCGTTACCACCGGCCGGCCCCGGCGCTGCGGTTACCTGGACCTGGTTGCCCTGCGCTACGCGTGCCTGACCAACTCCATCGATTCGCTGGTGCTTACCCACCTGGATGTGTACGATACCCTGGATTCCTTCGAGGCATGCGTTGCGTACAAAGTGCGAGGCAAACTCATAGAGTATTTCCCATCGTCGGTTCGGGACCTGGAGGATGCAGAGCCTGTTCTGCGCACCTTTACCGGATGGAAAAAGTCGCTTAAGGAAACAAAGGACTACGACCACCTGCCGCAAAAAGCCCAGGATTATATTTCCTTCATCGAAGAATATACCGAGACTGCTATCGACATCGTGTCGGTCGGCTATGATCGCGCGGAAACCATCGTGAGGAAGAGCCCGTGGATACGATACTGATACTGGACTACGGCAGTCAGTATACCCAGCTCATAGCCCGGCGCATCCGCGAACTGGGTGTGTATACGGAAATCGTGCCCGGCGACGCAGCCCTTAAGCTGCCGGAAGGCACCAAGGGCGTCATCCTGTCCGGTTCACCGTGCAGCGTGTACGAGGAAGGAGCTCCGGCTCCGGACCCAGCGGTGTACAAACTGTCCGTGCCGGTGCTTGGCATTTGCTACGGCGCACAGCGCATGATGCATGACCACGGCGGACGCGTTGCTGCGCTGCCGGAGCGCGAATACGGCCGTCGCCCCGTTCTGGTGTCGGTAAAGGATCCCTTGTTCGAAGGAGTAGGCTCATCCTTCATGAGCTGGATGAGCCACGGCGATTCCATAGAACAGCTTGCTCCTGGTTTCTCTGTGCTGGCAAGCACGGACAACGGCATTCCGGCCGCGGTTTTGCATAGCGGCGGAACAATGCGCGGCGTCCAGTTCCACCCCGAAGTTACGCACTGCGAACACGGCACTACAATCCTAGAGAATTTTGCCATACGTATTTGCGGCTGCGTAAAAAGCTGGACCATGGACCGCTACATCGAGGAAGAAGGCGCTGCCATTAGGGCGCGCGTCGGAAACGCTCCGGTGCTCCTTTTAATCTCCGGCGGTGTGGATTCCACCGTAGCGGGGGCGCTCCTCTTGAAAACGCTGCCGCCACAGCAGGTGCACCTCATGTACATAGACACCGGCCTTATGCGTAAAAGCGAGAGCGAAGAAGTCATGCGCATCCTGGGTGCACTGGGGGCGAAGCACTTGCACCGAATAGACGCGGAAGCCGATTTTCTCAGGCCCCTTGCCGGCGTTACGGAGCCCGAGAAAAAGCGGCACATCATAGGCGATGCTTTTATAACCGTGCAGGAACGCGAAGTCCTTAGGCTTGGGCTTGGAGAATATTTTCTTGCACAAGGCACCTTGTACACCGACCTTATCGAGTCCGGTAAGGGCGTTGGCAAAAAAGCCCATGTCATAAAGAGCCACCACAATGTCCGTTCTCCTTTGGTTGAGCAGAAGCGCACAGAGGGCCGCATCGTCGAACCCCTGGACCGGCTGTACAAGGACGAGGTGCGAGCGCTGGGGCTAAAACTGGGCATAGGAGAAGACGTGGTTCGCCGCCATCCATTCCCCGGTCCGGGGCTTGGCGTGCGCGTGCTTGGCGAAGTTACTAAGGAAAAATGCGATATTCTGCGCGATGCCGACGACGTGTATATCCGGGAGCTTAAAACCCGCGGCCTGTACGACAAAATCTGGCAGGCTTTCTGCGTGTTGCTGCCGGTACGCTCTGTCGGGGTTGCAGGCGACGTGCGCACTTACGGCTGGACCATTGTCATGCGTGCAGTCGCAAGCTCCGACGGCATGACCGCCGATGTGTACGAATTCTCCATGAAGGACCTGCGCGAGATATCGGCGGCCATCACCAACAAGGTAAAGGCCGTGGGTAGGGTCGTGTACGACGTATCGTCTAAGCCCCCTGCAACGATAGAGTGGGAGTAGGACTTAGCTTCGTACAGCTAGCTTTCTATAACGATCTTGTTTGCCGCCCGGTCAAGTCTGAACCGGGTTTTTTTCATTGGTTGCTCTACGCTGATACTGATGTGGCAGATGGATATGCGCACCCCCGGGTGCACGCCCAAGCGGGCTTCTACTACCGCGCTGTCGTCCGCGTCTACAAGGCGTGCAAGCTCCTGTATGCTTGTGCTCATGGCAAGAGCCTTGGCTGCAAGCTCCGCCCGCTGCCGTGCGATAGACGGGTCTGGCCGGGCTTTGAGCACCTGGTCCAGCCTGCCAATTTTTACAGCTAGTTCCCGCAGCGCCGCATTGGCTCTATCCAGTTTTTGCTGCATGGTAAAATCTATGCCAACGTTTACTCGGGTGCCCGGTTTGGTAGGCCCGCCAAGCCATCCGCAGTGCACGCCGTGGGTAGCCCAAATTTCGCCGCCAACAATGCGGCCTTTATCGCCCATGGATAGTTTCCCAAGCACATACAAGCGTGAGCCGACAACAGAGCCGGGAATCTCCGCGTCTCCCCTTACGGCAACCCGTGCGTTCTCTACAAACTTGGCTTTTAGGTTCCCGCCAACGCGGACAAAACCCTGGTCCTTGCCAATAAGGCCCATCATGCAGGTAAGGTCTTTTTTCGCGCTTACATCGAAGGCGTCCATGGTTTGCTGTATCAGGATGGAACCGCCGGAATATACCTTAAAGCCGGCAGCAACCCCGCCTTGTATCATGACATCGCCAGGAAACATAATGTGACCGACGCGGTAATCCACATTGCCCGGTATCACAAGCGTTTCTTCCACCATGAGCCGGTTTCCGTCCATGATGAGTCGGCCGTCAACGGTGGAAACAATTTCTTCGTCCCGCCGTTCCACGTTTTTGCCCAGCGCATATACTTGCGCTGTTTCGCGCGCGTACTGGATTGGGTTTCCGAATATGTCGGTACCCAGGGTTCCAAGGAGCGGTGCTTCGACACGCGCAATGAGTTCATCTTTTTTTACCAAGATGAACGAGCTTATCGTTTTCCAGTCCACCGAGTGTTTGTCTTCATCGATGGGCGTAAAGCCGGTCTTGAACCTACTTTCCAGCACCATCCGCTCGCCTCGTTCCGGAACCGGAGCGCTGCCTTTAGCAAGCACATAGGCCAAGCGCGCTTTTCGCGACACGTTCACGTCCAAAAGTGTTTCGTTAAGCTCATCCCAGTCGATGCCGTAGCTGATGCCGAGTTTTGCAAGGAGGGCTGCAGCATAGCCGGGCGATACCGGCTCTCCGTTTCCAATCGGTGGCAGTATATCCGCAGTCGCGCTCATGTTGTCTGCCGCTATGCTTATCTCAAGGGAGCCGTCGCCTCTGCGTCGGTCCGCGGAATAGGATATGCCTGGTGCGGCGTTGTTTGGATCTGGGGGCGGCGATTCTGGCTGTGGCATGCGGACCTCCACTTTGTCTATCGGCGCTTATGCACTCCACCTTGCGGAAAAAGAGCTTTTTATAGCATACTGTTTACACAGCATGAAAGACACAAGCGCGCAGAGCCGCCGCGATCGGCTTAAGGTAATACTCAAGCTCCTACGGGAAAACCGCGTAGAATCCCAGGACGAACTCTTGGACCTTCTGGACGGCAAGGGCATTTCGGTAACCCAAGCCACCTTGTCGCGCGACCTAAAGCTCCTTAAGGCCAGCAAGGTAGGAGCTGGCAGTGAAGGGTATTTTTACGCGGTGCCGTCCGACGACGAACTGCGCAGGCGCGAGGAAATTTACGCCCAGGATTTTTTGCGCGGCTACGTGTCCATAGACTGGAACGACCAGATGGTGGTTATTAAAACCTTTTCCGGCTATTCGGCTCCTGTTGCCATGGCCGTGGACAACATAGGCTGGGAAGGCGTTCTGGGTACCGTTGCCGGCCAGGACAACAATGTCATGATAGCCCTGCGCAAAGGCTACAGCGGGCAGGAATTCATGGACGAGCTAAAGCGGCGCATCCCCGGCATAGACGAAGACTAGAGTAGCCTTCTGCGTGTTTTTTAGTCCGGCCCCGACGGCTTTTTTCCACTATCGTTCATGGCTCGGTGTTCTTCCAGTACGTGTTCTATAAGTTCCTCCACCTGCCAGTGAAGATTGCTTGGGGTACTCATGGCAAAGGCAAGCTTTGTGCTGTCGCCAAGGGCTACTTTAACCGCGCGCATAGCCTGCACCGCCTCATCCTGGCTCAAGCCGTGGAAGAAAACCAGTTTTCCGTCTGTGTTGTTCATGCGTGAAAGTGTATGGTCACAAAGGCCTTTTCATCAAGTGACAGTCACGTTAGGTTCTTGCAAAAGGGCCAGACTTTAGAAATCGGCTCACTTGCCTTTTCGCTATTTCCGGCCGTATTTTATACTCCATACAGAGCGTACCAAAACCTGAATATCCTTTGCACTACATACGGAGTGTAGCACCATGAATTTCGATCGTTTTACCATCAAAGCCCAAGAAGCAATTCAGGATGCGCATGCACGCGCCCAAAAGGCCGACCATGCCCAAATAGACAACGAGCACCTTTTGGCTGCCCTTTTAGAAGCCGAATCGGGCTCGGTTGCACCGCTCCTAGAGCGCCTGGGGGCACACCCCGATGAGCTTTCGGCCAAACTGCTAGCAGAGCTTAAGAAAAAGCCTACCGTGCTTGGCCAGGCAGCTCAGGTGTTCTTGTCTCCTGCGGCTTCCAAAACCCTGGCCAAGGCCGAACATGAAGCGGATGCGCTTAAAGATGATTATGTAGCCGGCGAGCATATTCTGTTGGCCATGCTGGCCGACGAAGGCCCGGCAGGCGCTATCCTTAAGCAACTGGGCGTAACCAAGACCGGTATTTTGGAAGCGCTCAAAGATGTACGCGGAAACCGCCGCGTGGACGGCCAGGGAGCGGAAGCAAACTACCGATCGCTAGAAAAATACTGCCGGGACCTGACAGCCCTTGCTCGCAGGGAGAAGCTCGATCCGGTCATAGGCCGGGATGACGAGATACGCCGCGTCATGCAGGTGCTTGCCCGTCGTACCAAAAACAACCCGGTCCTCATAGGCGAGCCTGGCGTCGGCAAGACCGCTATCGTGGAGGGCCTTGCCAGGCGCATCGTGTCCGGCGACGTGCCCGACAGCCTCAAAAACAAAAAACTGCTGGCCCTGGACCTGGGCGCCCTCGTTGCAGGGGCAAAGTTTCGCGGCGAGTTTGAGGAGCGGCTTAAGGCCGTGATCGAGGAAGTGCAAAAATCCGACGGCCAGGTAATCCTGTTCATCGACGAACTGCACACCCTGGTTGGTGCCGGAGCTGCAGAAGGCGCGATGGATGCGTCTAATCTCCTAAAGCCGGCCCTTGCCCGCGGAGAACTGCGGGCCGTTGGCGCAACTACCTTAGACGAATACCGTAAGCACATAGAAAAAGACGCAGCCCTTGAGCGCCGTTTCCAACCCGTCATGTGTAACGAGCCGTCGGTGGAAGACAGTATAGCCATTTTGCGCGGCCTAAAAGAGCGATACGAAGTTCACCACGGCGTGCGCATCATGGACGAGGCCCTTATCGCCGCTGCGACCCTGTCGGATCGCTATATTACCAGCCGCTTCCTGCCGGACAAGGCCATAGACCTGGTGGACGAAGCGGCCAGCCGCATACACATGGAAATAGAAAGCCAGCCGACAGACTTAGACCAGATAGAGCGGCGCATACTGCAGCTCACCATAGAAAAGCAGGCGCTTTCCCGCGAGGAAGATGAAGCCAGCCGCGAGCGGCTTAACAAGCTGGAAGCGGAGCTTAAGGAACTGTCCGCCAAGCGGGACGAAATGAAACTGCGCTGGCAGAACGAAAAAGACCGCATAGCAAAGGTTCGGGCCGTTAAAGAAGAAATAGAAAAACTAAAGCTGGACGAGCAGCGATACGAACGTGAAGGAAACCTTGCAAAGGCGGCCGAGATTAAGTACAGCAGTCTTTTGGAAGCAAACAAGCGCCTTGAGGAATTTACCAAGGCGGCCAAAGTAGGCCAAGCCGACCGACTCCTACGCGAAGAAGTATCGGAAGAGGACATAGCCCGGGTTGTGTCATCCTGGACCGGCATACCGGTTGCAAAAATGCTGTCTGGTGAGCAAAAAAAATACCTGGAACTGGAACAGACCCTGGAAAAGCGGGTGGTCGGACAGAAAGCTGCCATCGTGGCGGTGGCGGACGCGATACGCAGAAACCGCACCGGCTTGTCGGATCCAAACAGGCCCCTGGGCAGTTTCCTGTTCGTCGGCCCTACCGGTGTGGGCAAGACTGAGCTTGCAAAAACCCTGGCGGAATTTTTGTTCAACGACGAGAAAGCGCTTACCCGCATCGATATGAGCGAGTACATGGAGAAGCACTCGGTGTCCCGCCTCATAGGCGCGCCCCCGGGTTACGTTGGCTATGATGAAGGCGGCCAGCTCACCGAAGCCGTGCGCAGGCGCCCGTACTCGGTGGTGCTGTTCGACGAGGTAGAGAAAGCCCACCCCGATGTGTTCAACGCCCTCCTACAGCTTTTGGACGACGGTAGGCTAACCGACGGCCAGGGCCGCACCGTGGATTTCCGTAACGCCATAGTCATCATGACCAGTAACCTCGGTTCCGATATCATTCTGGAAGCCAAAGACATGAAGGAAGTGCGCGACGCCTTGGCCGAGGTGCTGAAAGCATCGTTTAAGCCGGAGTTCCTTAACCGTATCGACGAGACCGTTGTATTCGAACGCCTAGGCAAGGAGCACATGGCCGGCATAGCGCGCATACAGATAGGGCTGTTGGCTGGAAGGCTTTTGCAGCGCGGCATACAGTTGGAACTAACCAAGGCCGCAGAAGCTCTTATCGCACAGCTTGGCTACGATCCGCACTTTGGCGCTCGGCCATTAAAACGCATTGTGCAAGGCTCTATTCAGAACCCGCTAGCAAAACTGATGCTCTCTGGCGAGGTGAAAGAAGGCGACACCATCATCGTGGACGCAAAAGACAATGCGTTTGCGTTTAAGGCAAAGCGCCGTGCCTGAGCCTGTTTATACCGACACGCACGCCCACCTGTCCTATGTGTTAGAACGGCAGGGTAGGGGCGTTTTGGATAGCGTGCTACAAAGCTACGCAGGCTCGGACGCATTGATACTGGATCCGGGGGTGGATGCTGATGATTTTCCTGCCCGCATAAAGCTCCTTGGCGCTTTTCCCTTTGTGCGCCTGGCTGCAGGTATCTGGCCGGACTGTCGGGCTTACCC
>JAKQNL010000395.1 GCA_029565815.1 Spirochaetota bacterium
GCCTTGGTCGATTTCTTCATCAACGGACCGGACAGGCGTTACAACCGATTCATCTGGGACGCGCTTGCGTCGCTGAAGCCGGAAGCCAGCCTGGATGAAAACCAGAGCCAGGTGCTGGACCGCTTTGTAACCTGGCACGAGCTGGACAGGGCCGAATCGGACTTCCAAACCTTCCTTAAAGGCCGCAAGACCTTTGCGGAGCTGGTCAGCGAAGGCGTGAACGCATACGGCAACAAGGAACTTGACAAGGCTTCAAGCATCTTTGCCCAGGCTTTGGCAAAAAATCCTTCCAGCTACATACCCCATTACTACATGGGCCTTATAGCGTACGCAAAGAGCGACTATGCGGCAGCAGACCGCTATTACCTCAAGGCATTGGAGCTTGGTAGCGATGAGCCCATAACCTACTATGCCCTGGGTATCAGCGCCTTTGCTTCCCGCCGCTTTGACGAAGCCCGTTCCTACCTGGAGCAGGCTCGCCAGGGCGATCCGGAGCGCTATGAAACCAAGGTGCAGGAAATCATGCTGCGCATGGAATCCGGCGGCTAACAACAAGGTTTTGAAAAAAGCCCCCGCATGGCGGGGGTTTTTTTGTGCTCCATAGGTTTATAGCGTGTTGTTTATGCGCGCTTGGATCCGTTCAGGTGGCTGTAGCACAAAAGGCTTCCTTCATCCCGGCGGCGTACATATTCCTGGGGAGACAGGTCTGCGCTTGCCTTTGCCGGCCGCGAGCAGCTGCCTTTTGCGGTAGGGGCTCCGCAGGGTCTGCCTTCGGCCATAAAGCGCTTCCACGCCTGGTAATCGGATTTTTCTATGCCGCACTCGCCGGCAAAAAAGCCGTCACGGTCTTTTAAATATGGAAGCACATCCGATGGCCGTAAGCAAAACTGGCAGCCTATGGGTTCGTAGCATGCATTAAGCTGTATGCCGGCTTCGGTAAGGCGTTTTACAAGCTGCTGAATTTCCTGGTCGCTCATGCCATCCTCCATTCCCTACAGAAAGAGGATATACCATTCTATGCGAAACGCAAGCGCTATGGGTGGCTTCTATGGATTTGGAACGAGCGCAGGCGGTTCAAAGCGCCCGGTTACGGGCATGCGCACCAGTTTTGCAAACTCGTAGCCGCCGTTCATAAGCCGCTGCAGCGAGGTTTCCTCCGCGCTTTCAAATACGGCCACGGTAAAGGTACCGTCAGGCTCGAAGTAGGGCAACACGGCTGCCAGGTGAAAGTAGCGCCGTAGGCGCGGCGGGCTACTGTCGCGGGCATTGAGCTGCACCAAGTACCAACGGCCGGGTTCCGATACGGCAAGCTTAAACAGGACGGCTTTCAGGCCGGACAGCTCAAAACCTGCATCCTGGAAGTTGTCGGAGTATACGCGGTAGGATCCTCCGCCGTTGACCGGATGGGCATTGGATACCACCACTGCAAAGGGCGATTCGTTCACGTCATGGGCAAGCGGGTTTTGTTCTACGCTGCGCGGATAGAGCACGGACCACGCTTCGCGGGCCAAGGCGCGCGACCAGTCCAGGCCAAAGAACGGGTCGTAGCGCTCTTCCCATTTTTCCGTAAAGGACGAGCCCCGCCAGTCTATCATCCGTTCCTTAAGCCCGCTTATGGGCAAGAGGGTTTTGGTAAGCGGGTAGAGTATGCCGTCTGTTATCCATTTGACAAAGCCCGAGCAATTGAGGCCCGGCGTGCCGGTCTGCGCTTGTCCATCCGCTATGCGAACACTGTTTCCGTCACTATCTATAGCCCCGTCGTCCGCATAGCTAAGGCCGGGCAGCTTGGCTCGAATGCCAGCGGCCAAAGATCGAAGGCTTGCATACAGGGCCGGATCCGGAGAGAACATGGACCAGTCTATGATGTCCTTGGTTAGTTCCAGGATGCGCGACAGGGGCGTGCGCAGTACGGTTTCAAACGGCAGGGCAAGCGGAACTTCGCGGTACAAAACTCCGCCGTAGGCGACAATATCGATAACGGACCGACTGCCGTTTGGATAGATGCGTGCAAAGGTTCCGCTGTCGGAGCGCAGAAAGATTTTAGCCTGCAGGTATGCGCCATCCGCCCGGGATCGCTTGATTATCCAGCTGCCCTGAGCGTACTGCGGCCATGCTCCGCCGCGCTGGGGGCTGATGACTGTGTAAAAAGCGTCTGCATCGCCTGAACCGGATGCGTCGACATACACCTTCCACATGCCCCACGCGTTGGCCTCGGTGCGTTCCCGAAACCGGGTTGCGCTGGCCGGTTGTGCGGCAAGCAGTTGGGCCCACACAAGCTGGCGTATGTCTGCGCACTCTGCGCTTCGGGTTAACGCGCTGTCCCCGGGCAATACCGGCCAGCTGGCTTGGGCCCATAGCGGTGCGGAAATCAGCGCCATCGCAAGGCTTAGGGCCATCCTGCGTTTGCATACTCGATTCATGCATACAGTATCGGCGTACGGGCCTTTCCTGTATAGCGTGACTATCAAGACCGGCACAGGGCATACCGATAAGCAGAACATGCTCGTATCACGCTTCATCCGATCCGCATGGATCCCCGCAGTCTGCTTGGGCCTTATAAGCCTGTCATTGTCAGCATCATCGTCGTTTGTGCAACCGACCGTTCAGACCACAGCGTTTGCAGCCGTCCGGATGATTGAACCAGCGTACAGTATGCCTACAGCTAGCCCCGCCTCGCCGTCCGCTAGCCGCATGGGTCAACGCACAGCACCTGACTATACCCAGATGTATCGTCTATTCCCCGGTGCTTATTTTACCGGACCGGCAAAACGCCCACGCATGCCTTATGGACCTATGCGTGCTCAGGAAGCGGAAACAGCTCCGGGTACGGCGTCGGGTGCGACGGCGTCGAGTACACCGGAGGCGCCGGCGTCGGACGCGCAGTCCGTACAGGACCGCATGCCTATAGTCGCTTCCAGTCAGGTGCTTGCGTTTTACGGCAAACCTGGCGCGCCAAGTATGGGCATTTTGGGCGAATACTCCAAGGAAAAATTGGCTCCCATACTGGAAGGCTACGCAAAGTTGTACGACGAAGCGAACGGCGGCCTGGGTATCATGCCGGCATTTTACATCATCTACGGGACGGTGTGGCCGGCAGGCGAGATAGGTTATACCAAGGCATCGGTGCTGGAGGAATACATCGAGTTTGCAGCACAGCGCGGCTGGATAGTCTTCCTTGATCACCAGATAGGCAAGTACGGCGTTGCGGCCGCCATGGACCGCTTGCTGCCCTGGCTTAAATACCCGAATGTGCATCTTGCGCTTGACCCCGAGTGGCGCACCGAAAAACCCATGCAGGAGATAGGTTCCGTTTCCGCGCGCGAACTGAACGAGGCCCAGGAACGCATGGACCGATACCTTGCGGATAACGGCTTGCCGGGAATACGCATGCTGGTGGTGCACCAGTTTAAGCCCCGCATGATCACAGAGCGTGAACAGGTTCGGGTAGATTTTGACCGGGTGGTGCTTGTGCATACGGCCGACGGTTTTGGCGCACCAGCGGTCAAACGGCAGGCATACCAGTTCAACGCGCTTGCGGCCAACATACCGGTAAAGGGCTTTAAGCTTTTTCTGGAATCCAAGGTGCCTGGTGCAGGCTGGGACATACCCCTCATGCTGCCTAAGGACGTCATGACCCTGGATCCGGTACCGCTGGTGGTCATGTACCAGTAACCTTAGGATAGTTTGTTGTTTTTACCATAGCGCTGGCTTTGGTCTTTCGCCAAAGCACGGCGTGTTCTATAGTACTTCTAGTTTGTATCCATAATTGTTCGTAGGCAACGGGTGCGCCCACTGCCTTTCTGCCAGAGCCGCAAAGGAGCTACCATGCTTACTCGACGCTTATCTACCATCGTGTTCGCGCTTGCGATACTGCCGCTGACTGTGTGGGCCTGGGATCCTCCGGCCTACGGCGACAGCACCGGCTTCCTGTCCTCGCCGGTGTTCCTGGGCGGCCCCCTGTCGGTGGCTTCATCCGAGTCGCCCATGGCAGATCTATTGAACCCGGCTGCATCCGGTTCTGCCCAGCGCGTTACCCTGGATCTCAGCTACCTGGCCCTGGTGGGCACCGGGGCTGAATCCGGCTGGGGCCACGCGATCAATGCAGGCATAGCGATCCCGCGACCGTACGGCGTGTGGACAGCCTATGCAGGCCTTTTATCTTCCCCCTTTGCGGCCATGCCCCTAGGTACCACGTTTTCTGCGCGCGGCGGTCTTGCAAAAGATGTGTACGACAATCTAAGCCTAGGCTTGGCCGCGGATATGACTTTTGGCGGCAACGATAG
>JAKQNL010000399.1 GCA_029565815.1 Spirochaetota bacterium
GCTTATCGCTATGGAGCAGTCTGCTTGTAAGGCTCGTGCTGCCCCTGTGGCCATTTCCCGCACGCATTGTTCTGATACAGCTCCATGCTCTGCTAAGGTTTCTTCACGCACGCCTAAGAGCGCTTGCTTTACACTGTTGGAATAGCTAACCACGCCGCCCAGAAACACGTCCGACGAACCGGGGATGGCGGTGATCGATGAAGCGACTAAGCCGCCGGTGCATGATTCTGCAAGCCCTAGTCTAAGACCCTGCAAGCGGCAGACTGCCAAAAGACGGCGTGCCTGGCGCGTTAGGTTCACGCTTTTTGTTCCTGGGGTTTTTGGAATGGATCGAAGTTGTCCGCGTTGCGGACCATTTCGCAGCGGCCTTCAAAAATAACGCCGTCGGCTATGCGCAGCTTCGCGGCCCGCACGTTGCCGCGCACCTGTGCGCTGGATTTTAGCTCTACTTTGTCTGCAGCCTCCAGGTCGCCTTTTACCTGGCCTGCAACGACAATGCTCATTGCTTTTACCCGGCCGCCGTCCACCACCGCGTTCTCGTCGATATACAGCGATCCTTTGGCTTCGATATCGCCCTTGAATGTGCCGCGTATCATGAGGCTGTCTTCAAAGCGTAACGTGCCCGAAAGGCTGGTGCCCGGACCCAGAACGGTAGCTATCTCCTCGGCCCTGCCCAAGGTAGTCTTTCGCGCCATATATAATCCTTATTTGTGCTTCATGACGAACACGCCATCCCAGTCTTCCTCGGGCGGGTCTTCGGCATATTGTTTACATCGGTCCAGGTATACTTTGGACGGGCCGTCGGATGGATCCACGCCAAGGGCGCTCTGGAACTTTGCCGCCGCCTCGGAAAAGCGCATAAGCTTGTACAGCTTCCGGCCTTCCGCGAACAGCTCAAGGACCCGTTTTTTTTCCTCGCTGATCATGGCCACTCCTTGGCAGAACCCTGCTAGGACCGTTCCGCGGTGCGCAGGCGGCGGCGTATCGACTCCAGGTCTGTGGCCGCTTTGCGCAGGGGCTCCGAATCCTTACGTAATTGTGCTATGCGCCTGTCCATCTCGTCAAGGCGAGCGGATGCTTCGCTAGCAGCCTGCCTGACAAGGTCCGGGTCTTCGCATGCGGAACTAAGCTTTACAAGCGAGTCGCGGACGGCCAACGCTGCCTGGCCGGCGTCTTCCACGGCTTTTTCCGCAAGTCCAATGCGGCGCTCGCGGTTTTCTATCTGGCGAATAAGATCGTGGGTGCGCAGGACTGCACGAATACGGGCAAGCACTTCTGCGAAGTTGAATGGCTTTGTTATATAATCATCCGCACCTAGTTCCAGGCCTTCCACCTTGTCCTTTACGTCGTCCAGGGCGGAAAACATAATGATGGGTATGTCGGAAAAAGCCGCATATTCCGGATCGTTCTTGAGCACCTTGGTAACTTCCCAGCCGGACAGCTTGGGCATGATGTTGTCTAGGATGATAAGGTCCGGCTTGTTTTTGCGAACAGACTCCAGCGCTTCGAGGCCGTTTTCTGCCTTAAACACCGTAAAACCGAGCTTGGACAGCATGACCTCGAAAAACTCCAGGTTGATCTGCTCGTCGTCAACGATCAGTATGCGCTTCTTGTTGTCCATGGGTTACTCCGCTCCGTGCAGGCCACGTTTTTATCGCATGCAGCCATAGTGTTCTTGATGTGCGAGACGGGCTCATTGTCCTATAGGCCAGCTCCCTTGTCAATCCGATACGCGTTTGCTTATGGTTTTTTGCTTGGCCCGGCTTCGGATGGCAGCCGCGTAGGCCAGGGCCGCTGCTATGGCTCCAGCAATGAGCAGTAAGGGGCTTATAGCCTTGCCCCAAGCCTCGTAGGCGCTTGTTGTGGCTTGCCCTAAAGG
>JAKQNL010000420.1 GCA_029565815.1 Spirochaetota bacterium
CCACCACCATGACCGAGCGCTCAACCAGCTCCTGCGAAAAGGCCAGAGGAACAAGGATGGCGCTCAGAACCAAGGCCAGCGCTAGGCATGGCCGTGGTGAGTTTTTTGTCGTGTTCATCAGCTACAAGTGTAGCTTATGGAAGATGCAAACGCAAAAAAAACTCCCGCTGGGGATCCCCAGCGGGAGGCTCTTGGGGACCCCAAGCGGCCAGGTTTCGGGGTCAGACCCCCAAAGGCTGGTTCTGGCCGCCCTTGCCGGACTCGTGTTCCTGTATTTCTTTTGCGATAACGCGTGCCAGGCGCTTAATGCCTTCCTCTATCTGGTCTTTGCCGGAGTAGGAGAAGTTTATGCGCATGGCGTTGCGCTCCGGGTCATCGAAGTAGAAACCGGAGCCGGCCACAAAGGCCACTTTCTCCTGCTCGATAGCTTTGATAAGCAGATCGTCGGTGCTTATGAACGACGGCAGGATGATCCACAGGAACAGGCCGCCTTCGGGTTTGGTCCAGCGTACGTCCGCTCGCTTGGGCATGTATTTATCGAGCATTTCCACCATGAAATTGCGCTTCTCGCGGTAATTGGCGCAGGTCTTTTTGATCTGATCGTAGATCTTGCCGGTTTTTAGGTACTCGGCCAGCCACTTTTGGGCAAACACGTTGGTGCACAGGTCCATAGCCTGCTTTGCAACAACCAGCTTGTTGATCACGTCGGCGTGGGCCATGATCCAGCCGGTGCGGGTGCCGGGGGCAAGGATTTTGGAAAAGGTTTTCAGGTTGATGACGACGCCGCGGTTCTCGCCCTGCTGATCCAGCTGGTATATGGAAGGAATGGGCTCGCCTAAAAAGCGTATTTCGCGGTAGGGCGAATCTTCCAGGATGAAGAGCCCGTTCTTGTATGCGAACTGCAGCAGGGCCTTGCGCTTTTCCAGGCTCCAGCACAGGCCGGCAGGGTTCTGGAAATCCGGGATCACGTAGATGTACTTTGCCTTGCCGCCGCCCTTGACAAGCTGAGCGTAGGACTGCTCCAGGGCGTTCATGTCAAAGCCGTCCAGCTCGGCGGTGAACGGGATACCAAGCACCTTGCCCTGGTAGCTCTGGATGGCGTTCAGGGCGCCCAGGTAGGTTGGCCGGCCAGCTATCACATAGTCGCCCGGATTGAGGAATAGCTTGGGTATCATGTCCAGAGCCTGCTGGCTGCCGGACACGATGAGCAGGTTGTCGTCCTTTATGGATACGCCTTGGCGCGCTTCAAATTTGATGACCTCCGCCTTCAGGTCCGTGTCACCTTCGGTGGTGCCGTACTGGAGCGCTTTTGCAGCATGCTTGTCGAACACCACGTTGGCTGCGGCGCGTAGGTCGTCCACGGGGAAGGTGTCCGGGGCGGGCAGACCGCCGGCAAAGGATATGATATCGGGCCGGGCTACCAGTTTAAGTAGCTCGCGGATTGCGCTTTTCTTCATATTTTTTGCGTTGTCGGACAGCATGGTTTCCAGATTGATCATGTCAGCAACTCCTTGGCTTTTTTAGGCCGCACTAACAGGTGATGAGCCTTGCGCTCCTTGGTTCCCCCTTACCATAGCGCGAAAGCATGGATTGGTAAACACCTGAAATTGAAACGGCGTTTTGATAGCTAAAATGATTGCTAGTGTTACGAAGCTTTGGGATGGACAGGACGATACATGTTACGAAGCTTTGGGATGCTGTGGGGTGTAGGTTTGTTTTGCCCCTATAAAGCCATGGCCTTATAGGGGCTTTGTCGCTTTCAGTGTCAGGCTTTGTCGTTTGTATCTTTGAGGAACTGTACCCCTATAATGCTCGCGATCCATGAAATCCCGTGGATGACTATTCCGTAGCGGTATTTTACGCCAAGCTCAGACAGTTTTATTTTTTCCCCCATAACCTCGATGCCGCC
>JAKQNL010000421.1 GCA_029565815.1 Spirochaetota bacterium
CATACTGGACAGCTACAGAACCATCTGTGCGGGCATCATAGCAGGACTAAGGAACTTGGGTATCGATGCCCAGTTTGCGCCAATCAACGACGTGCTTGCAGGCGGAAAAAAGCTATCCGGAAACGCCCAGACGCGCAAACAGGGATGCCTGTTGCAGCACGGCACCGTGCTGTTGGGCGTGGATGTGGACACCATGTTCGAATTACTGAAAGTGCCGTCGGAAAAGCTAAAGGGTAAACTCATACAGGACGTAAAAGAGCGGGTGTCGTCGCTCGCCCTAGCCCTGGGCCGGACGGTGTCGTACCAAGAAGCGCTAGCCGCGTTCAAAGCCGGTTTTTGCTCAGCCTTACACCTAGTGCCGGAAGCATCTGTCCCAAGCCAGGCGGAACTACAGCGAGCTGCAAGCCTGGCAACAGAACGCTTTTCGTCCATGCAGTGGATAGCCAAGCGCTAAATCCGCACTATCGCTATCGGGCCTGGTAGCTTCCAGCCATGGCCAGGCCGCCTTGCAGTCGCGCTACCACCTGGGCTTCAAACAGCGATTCCAGGTTGGACCGGTACGTAATAATGCGGTATATGTAATCGAGCGTTTTTCTGGGCGTTCCGCCCTTACTCACCCTGCCGTAACCGGCATTGTACATGGCAAGAGCCGCAACCTCGTTGCCGCCTGTTTCCAGGCAATAGGCCAGATGGTCCACCCCAAAACGCGCGTTGGTAACCGGATTGAAAAAATCCTCAGCGCTTAGCTTTGGAAACGATCGGGAATTAAGCTGAAACAGTCCGCGGTCTACCGATTCGCTGTTCCGGTTCACGGCCCTAACCGTAAACTGGCTTTCTTCCCGTACAAGAGCCATGGCCAGCGACGACGGAACGCCTTTAGCTATGCATGCGTCGAGCACCGCTATAGTTACATCCGGCGGCGAGCCTAAGGCTTGGAAAAAATCGAGCACGGCCTGGCGGCCCATAGGATCCTGAAAAACCGCCGCAATATGGTCGCCTGACACCAGGGTCGTAGCGATAGTGTTGAACTCATGCGCATCGAGCGATGATAAGAGCCTAAAATTGAGCGGAATATACACAGCATCCGGCGCTGATTTTGTGCTTTCGCAGGCGGAAGACACCATGATGAGCGCAAGGAGCAAGGCCGTGGCCAATAGCAACCGCATATACCGGAGATTAGTGCACGTACGTATCAAACTGGGTAACTCCCCAACAGGCAAGGCTAGCATGACAAGGTCACGCGAAACGGCGAACATACCGCTTTGCGCCGGATTATGCAGTATTCTGTCCACTCGGATCCGGCTGGAGAAACTGGAGACATTGTACCCATTTACGCCGGAGGGTCAAGTATGCGAGAAAGGGGGTTAATCCGCGACAGGTCTGTCCGCACTGTCCATGCTGTGTGCAAGAGCCGGCTTGGCTGTAACCAAGGTGCGGTAAAGGGTATCACGGTCGTACGGTTTTCTGAGCACCGCGGCAAGCTCCCCGTCCTTGAAACGCTGTGATGCCTTGTCGCCGTCGTAGCCGGTGGACAGGACTATGGGCAGATCTGTACGAACGGAACGGAGCAGCGTGTAGGTTTCGTATCCGTCTAGGCCCGGCATGGTCATGTCCAAAAGCGCTATGTCCACCTCGCCTTCCTGCACGATGCGGACACCTTCGAGGCCGCCGGATGCGGTTAAAGCCACAAGCCCAAGGGATTCCACAAGGCGTGCGGTCGTTTTTCGTATGCTGTCCTCGTCGTCGATGATTAAAACCCTGCCGGTTAGCGGAGCCGGAAAGTCGTCGCTGGGTTTTGGACTATCCGTGGGGACGCTATCGTCGCTTGTTAACGGCAGTATGATGCGGAAGCGGGAGCCCTTGCCCTTTTCGCTAGTAAGCGCAACGGCTCCGCCATGAGCCTTTACTATGCCGGACAAGGCTGCCAGGCCCAGGCCCCTGCCGGTCCGCTTGGTGGAATAGAAGGGCTCGAAAATGCGTTCAAGCATCGTCTCTTCCATCCCAACGCCCTGGTCGCTTACCTCCAGCACGGCGTACAAGCCGGGAGCCAACGGGCCGCCGGCGCGTACATCGGACAAAAATTCGGGGTCCAACTCGCGGGAATACACCCTCAGTTGTACCGGCGTTCCGCTGGCCATGGACGCTTCCGCCGCATTGACCGCAAGGTTGACTACCATCTGCCGCAGCTGTACCTGGTCGCCCCGGACCGGAACGCGGGCTTGGCTCAGCTCATAGTGCAAGGGAACCCTGCCGGGGGTGCCTGCTTCCAGCACCTTTGCCATGTCCGCCACCAAAGCGCTTAGATCCACTGTTTCCCGGTTGAACACCGACCGGCCGGAAAAATCCAACATGCGCTTTGCTAGGTCGCCAGCCTGGCGTGCCGTATGGATGGCGTCTCGCAGGTACTGGGCAGCTTCGCTGGAGGAGTCCAGGGACAAAAGGGCTACATCCATACCGCCTATCATCGCGGTAAGCAGGTTGTTAAAGTCATGGGCTACACCGCCGGCCATGAGCGCAAGGCTTTCCGAATTCTGGGCTTTTACCATTCTGGCTTCAAGCTTGCGCCGTTCGTCTTCCATGCGCGAGCGTTCTTCCATATCGCGCAAAAGTTGGGCGTTCGCCACCGTCAGGCTCTGATTGCTCCGTTTCAGCTCCGCATTCACATCGAACAGCTCCCCGGTTTTTACCTTAACCAGCCGGTTTAGCTGCAGGTTCCAGATGATTACGCCGGCAGCCAGCAAGAGCACTGCACCAAGACCCACAAGCAAAGGCAGCGTGAAGACACTCGGCCCGGCGTCTTGCTGCAAACCGACCCCCAACCACTTCTGGTTGATGCGGGACAGGGTTCCGTTGCTTTTTGCGTGGCTGATCGCCTTATCCAGAATGGAGCGGAGTATCGCGTTGCCCTCAAAAACAGCCATGCAGTCTTTGCCCACATAGAGCTCGTCTGCAACTTTCTTAACCGCGGATTCCACGCGCTCGTCATATATATAGTAGAGAACTATCTGCTCGTCTCCGATAAGGGCGTCCGCCTCCCCGCTTACCAAAAGCTGCAAGGCCGATGGAAAATCTTCTGTATACAAATATTCTACCGGAATGCCGCTTGAAGCCAGGTACTCGATGGCGTAATCGCCCCGCTGTACCGCAACCCGTTTGCCGCTTATGTCTTCCAGCTCCAGTATGTCGGTGCGCTCCGAGCGCACAAAAATGGAAGCCGGCACGGAAAAAACCTCTTCGGTAAAGTCAAAGCGCTTCTCCCTGTCCTGGCTCCAAAAAATGCCGGTAAGCGCGTCGGCTTCTCCGGAAGCTACGGCTGCCTGGGCTGCGGAAAACGACATGGGCTTGAACACCGCGTTGAAACTGTACTCGGTAGCCATCCAGCGTATCAGCTCTATGGACATGCCCGTGTACTCGCCGCGCCTGGGGTGAATAAACTCGAAGGGCGGATAGGAAGTCTGGCCTACAAACACGATTTCGGTTTTGCTTTCCAGCCATTT
>JAKQNL010000423.1 GCA_029565815.1 Spirochaetota bacterium
TCCTTGGCCGCCTCGGCCCCTGCAAGCCGCGCGCCGTTGGCAGCGGCGTTGGCAGAGCCGTGGCCAGAGCCCAGGGCAGAGCCCAAGACCACCTGAAGCTCTTCGCCGCTAGCCGGGTAATCCACCAACAGTTTGAGCATAAAGCGGTCCAGCTGAGCTTCCGGTAGGCGGAATGTACCTTCGTGTTCCACCGGATTCTGCGTAGCAAGTACCATGAACGGATTGGGCAAAGGCAGGCTGCGGTCGCCCATCGTCACCTGGCGCTCTTCCATGGCCTCCAGAAGCGCAGACTGTACCTTTGCAGGAGCACGGTTTATTTCGTCGCCTAGCACGATATTCGCGAACACCGGACCTTCCCTGGGAACAAAACGGCCGCTAGCCGCATCGTAGAACAAGGTGCCGGTAATATCGCCGGGTAAAAGATCCGGAGTAAACTGTATGCGCCGGTAGGACAGGCCCGTCGCATGGGCAAAGAGCCGCACGGCAAGGGTTTTTGCCAGGCCCGGTACGCCTTCAAGCAGAATATGACCGCCTGCCATGGCTGCGGTAAGTATGCCATCCACCAGATCGCGCTTACCGACCAGCTTATGAGCCATGGATTCGCGTATGCGTTTGACGGCGTCCGTTGCCGCCTCGCGAGCTGTATCGGCTGCGGCCATAACTGTCAGTCCTCGCCGCTCGCGGCTTCCGAATGAGCTGCGACCGGGCGGGAGGAAACCGCCCGAACATAAATGTAGTAATCGTTCTCGGCTTCGTAAAAGCCCGGAATATGGCCTATATTCTGGAAGCCGCAGCTTTCAAAGAAACCGTCGGCTATGGACGTTTCCTTCACCTTGGAGGTTTCTATCCGTATCACGGTAAACGCGCCTCGTTCCAAAAGCTGCTGTTCAAGCAGCTCCACCAGGCGCGGACCGACGGCCTTATTCCGGTAATCCTGGCCAACCACAAAGGTATGGATGTCGTAGGTGTATTCGGTATTGGGCGCACGGTAGAACAGGCAAAAACCGGCAAGCGTCATGCCGTCACGCAGTTCTATGAGCTCGTAAGGCTGGCCGGGGCGGTCTTTCCAGGCCGCAAGGGTTTCCTTAAGAATGTCCAGCTCGATGTCCCGGTATGCGCCGGTTTCCAGGGTTAATAGCTCGTACTCTCTCACATTTATCATGACTGTTCCTTGATATGAAGGCCGGCCTTTTTATAGACCTTTAATGCAGATGCCGACTTTCCATCTACCATTCTAGTCCACAAAGCAGCGGACAGACAAGATAAAAGCGCTTGTTTCCACCATGAGCATAGGAGGAACATAGCATGTGCCCCGAAGCTTATGGGCATATTTCGCGCAATATGTTATTATATAAGACTTTAGCGCGCACGCTGTGGGCAAACAAGCTACATGCCGGGAAGAATCAAGCGCTCTATGCGCCGCGGATGAATTCCCCATAAGCTTCGTGGCACTATGGAAAGAAAGCCGTTTTGCACAAGCTCTTTATTTTCGCCGGCAAACGGCCGAAAATGTACACAGAAACGTGGCTCCTTCAAAAGTCAGACGAGTTTTGAAATGAGCTCAAATACCCTGTTTCCTATGATGCGCAGGGGCAAAAAGGATGGTTCACGTGACGCAGTACAGCTTTGGCAATGCCGACATCGTTTCCAGTTTAGGCATCAGCGCTCGGCACGCTGGGTGTTTCCGGAACCAAGCTATCTAAGCGTAGCGCAGGCGGACCGGCTTTTGACCTCAAAGGTTCGTCATTCGTTTACCCGGCACTCATCAACGTCCACGACCACATGAACGGAAACTACCTGCCGCGCGTAGGTCCAAAAGGCGATAACTACTACGTGAACTGGTCGTACTGGGACGCGGACCTGAAATCGTCCCCGGTGTACGAAGAACGAGCAAACCTGAACGCGGAACAACGATACGACCTGTCGGCATACAAAAACCTGTTTTCCGGCGTTGCGACGGTAAACGACCACTTTCCCCACGACCTGAACGACAAACACATACCCAGGCTGCCCATACGGGTCATCCAGGAATACACCCTGGCCCACGAATGCTCGTCCTTCGAACTAAAATGGGGCGACGGGATAGAGATCGAGCATGCGCGAGCGGTGGAAAAAAACTGGCCGTTCATCACTCACCTGGAAGAAGGTTACGATGCCGAATCCCGCGATGGCGTAGCGATTCTGGAGCGGCTCAAATGCCTGGACGAGCACGATCTGTTCATCCACTGCATAGGCTTTAGCGACGAGGACATAGCAAAAACCGCGAAAGCCGGCGCATCCATCTCCTGGTGCCCGGGCTCAAACTTTTTTATGTTCAATGCTACCTGCAAGATACGCAAAATCCTCAAAGCGGGCATCAACGTAAGCATAGGCACCGACTCGACCCACACCGGCTCGGTAAACCTATTGGAAGAAATGCGCTACGCCCGGAAAATGTACCAGGCCATGTATAACGAAGATTTAAGCCCAAAGCAGATATTCTCCATGGTTACGGCGAATCCGGCCAAGGCATTCCGCATGCAGGACCGCGTTGGAGACCTGTTGCCGGGCATGAGCGCGGACATTCTCATTGCAAAGGCAAAACACGCCGACCCGTACGAAAACCTGGTAGCCATGAATATGGAAGACATCGAGTTCCTGTCGGTAGCCGGAACGCCGGTCCTTGCCGACCGCCGCTTTGCGGAAGCTTTGCCCGAAAACGGAGCAGGATACGAGGAAGTGCGTATGGGCGGCAGACAGGTTTTGGTAAAAGGAAAGCCTGTGAGCCTGTATAAAGCCGTAAGGAAAGCGCTGGGCTTTAAGAAAAAGCTTGAGTATTTGCCCTTCGACTGCTAACTGATGCCTGCCGGAAAAGCTTCTTGCAAAAATGCTATTCCGGCGTAGCGTAGCGGCAAAGGATGTACTATACTGGGTAAGGCCTGTACGGCTTGACCGTACGGGCTGCCCGTGAGGGCTGCCCGTAAGGGCTGCCCGTAAGGGCTAAGGACCCAACCGAGGGGAGACGATGCCAAAAGTAGGCTTGTACCGCGCCAATTCAGTCATCTACTTCCAAGGCGATTTGGGTGATAAAATATTTGTACTCCAGCGCGGACGGGTAAGCCTCAACTACTCGGATATAGAAACCGGCAAGGACATACGGGAAGTCATCCAGACCGGAGAATTCTTCGGCGTTAAAAGCGCCCTTGGCCGTTACCCGCGGGAAGAAAACGCCGTCGTGCTGGAAGACGCGTCGGTGCTGGTTTTCACCGTGCCCGAATACGAAGAATTTGCCGCAAAGAACATACGCATCATACTAAAAATGCTCAAGGTATTTTCCAACCAGCTGAGGCGGGTCCACCGGCAGGTGGAAAACCTTATGGAAAACTCCCAGTCCGTAAACCCGGAAACCGGACTATTCAAAACCGGCGAATACTATCTGCGAAACCGCATGTACTCCCAGGCAAAATATGTTATGGGACGATACCTCACCTACTATCCTGCCGGACGCATGGCGGAACAAGCCGGCCGATACCTGGAAGCCGCGGAAACGGCCCTCATGCGCTACGGCGATGGCAAAGGACCAGCTCCGCTTGCCGGCAGCCCTATCCGTAAGAACAGCCAAAAATCGGAAACGCAAGAGGACGAAGCCCCGGCCAAGGCTCCCAGCGTACCAGCATCCGCGCAAAAACCTACACGCGACGACGGCGACTACGCAAAAGACTATTACAACGCGGTAAGCTTATTCTCCCAAGGCAAGTTCCAGGAAGCGCTCAAAGGCTTTAAGGCTATCATCGAAGCAAACGCGGATCCGGAATACTCCAGCAAATCGCTATTTGACCTGGGGCGCTGCCTGTTTGCCTTGTCCCAGTGGGACTTGTCCATCCAGCATTTTACCCGCATCATACAAACCACACCCAAGCACCCGGACATAGCCGACATGCTGTACATCATGGGCCAGGCTTGGGAGAAAAAAGGCGACGCCGAAAAGGCGAAAGGCTTTTTCAAGAAAGTGCTTACCATGACCGGCGACGATGATTCAAGCGCGCGCATCAAGGCAAAAAAAGCGCTTAACGCAATGGGAGGAGCCTAACCGTGTCGGACCTGGCAGCCTTCAGCCGATTTGCCCGCACATTCCAGAGCGGCGAGATAATCTTCTCCGAATACGAACCCGGCGACAGCTTCTACCTCATCCAAGCAGGCCGCGTCCGCATTACCAAAATCGTAGGCGAGATAGAAAAAAATATAGACATCCTTCAGCCGCCGGAAATATTCGGCGAAATGGCCATACTTGAAGGCGCGCCGCGATCGGCAACGGCCATAGCCATGGACACCGTAAAAGTACTGGAATTCAACCGCGCCAATTTCGAGATACTCATGATGGGCAACCCGCAAATTGCCCTGCGTCTATTACGCCTGTTTGCAAAGCGCATTTACGACCAAAAGCGCCGCTTCATGATACTGACCCTGGAAGACCCCCAGGCAAAAGTAGCGGATGTGTTTCTCATGCTGTTTGAGACGCAAGGCGCGCAGGCCGGTGAACAAGACGGCGATCGGCGTGAAATAAAAGCAACCGTCGACGATGTTGCGCACTGGGCTGGCATGACCGTAGCCGAGGCCCAGAACATCCTGGGCCATTTTTCCAACCAGCGCCGCGTGGAGCTGTACCAAGATAGAATTGTGGTAAAAAACATCAATGATTTTACCCGATTTGTTAATTCACGTCGCAAAAAGTAGCTAGTGCAAGGCATTTGGCAAAAATCCACTCCGTTTGTAGCCACTACAAGCCTCTTGCGGAAAGAGAGGCCTTTTGGGTATATTCCCCAAGCACGCCGAAATAGCTCACTTGGCAGAGCGGCGCACTCGTAATGCGCAGGTATCGGGTTCGATTCCCGATTTCGGCTACATCAAAGCGCGGCCTCCTTGGTCGCGCTTTTTTATTGGAGCCGAAATCGGGAATCGTTTTACAGCCCGCGCGAGCGGGCACGATAATTTCTTCCATGCTAATTCGCGTATGGCGCGACACCGGAGCGAGCGCGCCGCGTATGCGGCGAAAAGGCGCCACGGAAGGCGCCGACAGCGAGCGGAGGCGGCCCGAAAGCCCGAGACACGAAGTCGAGGGCTGTAGGGGATTCCCGATTTCGGCTACATCTAAACGCGATCCTTTTGGGTCGCGTTTTTTTATACACGAACCATGCAGCGGAAGCCGCGGGCTGCGTAGTATGATTCGGCGCTATTGTGGTATACAAACACGCGGCCATAGCGCCGGTCGCCAAAGATTGCGCCACCCAGTGCACGAACATCCGTAGGGGTACGGAGCCAGCTGGAGGTTTTTGTATCAACAGGCTCTAGAGCCTGCAGCCTGTGGTACCACTCCTCGTTGAGTAATTCTGCGCCTACGCTGGCTGCCGCTTCTAGCGCACTGTTTGCGGGCTTTGCGCTTTTGCGCGCATCGAGGGCTGGCTTGTCGTAACAAAAACTTCGCCTGCCCGCGGGGCTTTCTGCCGAACAGTCGCAGAACACCAGCTGTCCGCCCGGCTCATCTATCGCTATGACATCCGGCTGGCCGCCGCTTTCTTCCATATATACCAACGCAGCACGCTTTTCCGGCTGTAGCGCCAGCCGCTGTAATACATAATCCCACATAATGCCCTTGTGTCTGTGCATAGACGTTTCGAAACGCTGCTGCAATACAGCAAGCAATTTTTGGTCTGTAGCTGTGTGTTCCATGGGATTCCCCCTACCATAAACATACCGCTACTGATATTTCAGTGCAAACATCCGATTGAAACCAACTTTCAGTTTGACAGGTCAAATTTTCGGCCGTACCATAACGCAAATCAAATCCCCGTTTCCATCAAGGAGGAAAACGTGAAGAGGATGCTATCCATTCTCGCTCTGGCCCTGGCCGCTTTGGCTTTGGTCGGATGTCCGCAGCCCGAAGGCCCAGCGCCAAGTGCGGACGTAGCACTGGAAGTTCTAAGCGTCAGTGGCGCTTCGGATCTCAATCCAGCATTCAATCCAACAGTTACTGCTTATACGGTTAATGCCGAGTGGGACACCACGACGGTTTCCGTATTCGCCGTAGCGGCAGACACCAAGGCTAGCGTCGCGGTCAACGCTACCAAAGCCAAACTGGTTTCCGTGCCCCTGAACGCAGCCGGAACACCTACTGGGAACCTCTAAAAACTCGTAAAAAAATGCCAACCATGGTATAAATTCCTCAGCGGGAGGAAATAACCATGGCGGAAAAGCAAAGCGGACTATTCGATGCGGAATTCAGGCTCCGAAAGATAGACTGCATAGGAGATCCCCTCCAGAAGCTATCTGCCGCTATCGATTGGGAGTACTTTCGCCCCACATTGAACAAAGGATTCGCCAAGGATGAACCAGCGCGAGGACCTGGTGGTAGGCCTGCCTATGATTTTGTACTCCGGTTCAAAGTCCTAATTCTGCAATCGCTATACAACCTCTCGGACGATGCCATGGAGTACCAGCTAAATGACCGCAGAACCTTCCAGCGATTTGTCGGGCTCGATGACAAAGACGCCATCCCTGATGCCAAGACCATCTGGGCGTGGCGAGAGGCGCTGATCCGGAGCAAGAAGCTACGGAAACTGTTTGACCGATTTTGGAGCTATCTTGATAAGGCTGAAATCAAGGCGAATTCCGGAAGCATAATCGACGCATCCTTCATCGACAAACCACGACAGCGAAATACCAAGGACGAGAACGATACCATCAAGAAGGGTGAGGTTCCCCAAGAATGGCAGAAGCCGGAGAAAGAAGCCATGCTACGCCAGAAAGATACCGACGCCCGATGGGCCAAGAAGAACAATGAAACGCACTATGGCTATAAGAATCATGTAAAGGTAGACCGGAAGACTAAGCTCATCAAGAAGTGTGTGGTGACGGATGCTTCCGTTCACGATTCCCAGGCATTGACCAGCCTTGTCGATCCGAGCGACAAGGGAAAGCCCGTGTATGCCGACAGCGCTTACAGCGGCCCGGAACAGATTAGGATGATCCGCAAGAATAAGGCATTGCCACGGATCAACGAGAAGGGTGCCCGGAACCGTCCGCTGACTGAGAAACAGATGAAGCGCAATCGGCAGCTTTCAAGAACGCGATCACGGGTCGAACACGTGTTTGGCTTCATGACTATGTCGATGGGAGGGATGATGATACGGTGCGTCGGGCTCATGAGGGCGGAAGCAAACATCATTCTCAAAAATCTCGCCTACAACATGAGGCGGTATTGCGTTCTTGTGGGCATTTAGGGCGCCCGCGATGGGTTCGGGGGCGACGCCCCATGGCAGCCGGGCGGAAATGTCCGGAATGGCATGCTTTTTATTGGGGCTAATTCACAGTCAGCATCAAGTATTAGGGATTACAGGAAAAAGAATGCTGAAATCGTTGGTTTTTAGAGGTTCCCTTAAGCAGTTTGAGCATGACCAGTTGCGCTTGCCGTAAGGGCGTTTCGCCATCCAGCCTGTTATCGGGGTAGGCATTATGCATCGGGATGGTAATCCTTCCATTCAAGCTGGGTGCTGTGCGGCTTAGGTCCTGCATCGCTTAGGTGTATGCCGTGTATCCCGTGGCTTCCGTTTGCCGGATTTGCCGGCGGAGTTCTCCAGTCGCCATAGTAAATAGATAGGTATCTATCCACGTCGGCAGGTGCGGAAAACTGTACGTCCTCAAACGTAATCTTCGAAAGCGGATGCACACATTCTAGTGGAAAGTGCTGATACCACGGTCGTTCTGGATTGTAACACCACCCTTCGCCGCCGCTTTTTTGCCCCCACGCAATAAAAGCTTTACGTAATGGCTGTATCTTCATGAGTACTAGAAATATTCTCTGAATGGTTCCAAGAACCAGGTTATGTGCGTTGTGTTTCCAGGAAAAGCGCTTGCTCATCCTATCTGGCTGATTTCCAAATGGAGGCAACACGCTATACAAAAACCGCAAGCGAAACTGCCGCTTTGTCTGTACGTATGCCGGAAAAATATCGATTGGAATGCCTTGCGAGTATGGATACGGTCCACCAGGATCGTCCATGTAGCTAAAGCGATCACGAAGCTTTGCCCAGCTGATATCATGCTCGGGATCTGTTTGTTTTGTCTGCAAAAATACATCAAACGGAAGTTCCGCTTGTGCAATTTTTAGAAAACTAGCATAGTGATTCACCGGCATCATCACGTCAACATCGTCGTCCCAGGGGATAAAGCCTCCATGCCGTGCAGCGCCAAGTAGCGTTCCGGCATCGAGCCAATACTCAAGCCCGTGCCTACAACATATATCATCAAAAATGCGTAATAGGCGCAGCATGACCAGTTGTGCTCTTCGTAATTCCGTTCCAGCCTCCATACGGAGGTCGGGAAATTTTATAGAATAATCCATTAACGGAACATTGCCTTTCTCATAAGCCTGTACACGACGGCTGGAACCAACCCTACCAAGAGCGGTTTGATCACAAAGGGTAGCGCCCAGGGCATCATGCCCAGCTTCCAGTAACCGCGCGCTCGAACTTTTGCTTCCGTGATGGTGTATCGTAGCTTTCTCTTGTTAAACGATGCGCGGTCTTCACGGTATCTAAACAAAATATCCTGAAAATTATAGCCCCGGTATCCGGCTGCATACAATCTTAGGAACAAATCATAATCTTCCGATCTGCCTACGCCCGCCCCTGTCCGATAGCCACCCAAGGCGCGCATCGCGTCGGCTCGCATCATGATTGTTGGGTGCGCGAACGGGCTCCTTAAAAGAAAACTTCGTGCATTAGGATACTCCGGGTAGAATAATTCTCCCCAGCTTCCTTTGTCGTCCATGAACTCGAAGGATGTTCCGCACAGCGCGATGTCTGGATGTGCATTAAGGAACTCGACTTGTTTTTCGAATCGATTCGGGCTAGAAATGTCATCGCCATCCATGCGCGCAAGGTAGCGACCAACGGCAAGCTCGATGCATTTATTCAGCGTGCGGGACAAACCCATATTGCGCTCGTTGCGAATAAGCCTGATACGCTTATCTCTTTGCGCATATGCGGCAACGGCATCATACGTTCCATCACTAGATCCGTCGTCACAAATGATGAATTCAAAATCAGCGAATGTCTGATTGCAAATAGATTCGATGGACGGACCAACTGTAGACTCGCAGTTGTACACGCCCATAAGCACCGATACAAGCGGCCTTCCAGATTGTGCATTAGACGTCATTGCGTATCCTTATCCATTTTGCCGGCACAATATCGTCAAACTTAAACGAGTAATATCGGTCGTTTGACTCAATCTGCCTGCGATTCCAAATAGCCGGCGCGTAAATCCGCTTGCCGGCATTGGCGTTAAGCCACGCCCCCCACCAGCTAAAAGAACTGTTTGCTATGATTGCGTGATCGCATGCCGCCATAATAGCCATGTCCCGCCAGCTGTCGCTACCCTTGTTCCAATCCGGGTAATAGGTTTGTAACCCATCGCATTGAAGGTGTTCTTTGCACCAATGTGGATCATCCGACAGAAACACAACTGAGGCAATATCGCCAAGGGACAGGGCTTCATCCAATGCGCGGCGGTAGTAATCTTCTTTACACACAAACTGGTTAACACTTTTAAGGTAATCACCTCGCCGCACATGAACAGCAAGGCTGGGCCGAGGAAGCGAAGACAGCAAGGTTTCGCTAAGCGCATCTAACGGGAGCTGAAAGCGAAAGTCTGCTCTCACTCTTTCCTCAACCGAAGAAAAATATTTCTCGCTCTGCCAATAACCGTCAAAATAAGTATCTTCTTTTTCATCAAAGGCTTTTTCGTAAAAACCAAAATACCGGTCTATGAAGTGCGTTTTCTTGGTGTAGTACTTTCTTATGAATCGTTTTATAATATTACTAGGCCGTGTAGCAAGCCTGTCCACATCGCGCACGTCCGCACTCTGCGCGTTAATCCCAAACACTCGCTGTAGCTCATAACCATTATGTAAGCCATACGTGCCGTACGAGCTTAAATCAAGCTGAACCTGCCGCTTACTACGCAATTCCAGCTCGCATGCAAAAGCATACTGGAACATCTGGTTTCCAAGCCCGCCCAAGATTTTAACTATGTGCATACAATCCTTCGATTAGGAATACTTCCGCTTTCGAATTACAGATATAGCCGAACAAATCCTATTAACTATTCTTTTTGTTTTAAGAAGCCTTCCTGCTTTTTTTAGACCAATATCGACAAATGTAAGGAATTTACTCGGACGTAATAAATTACCATATCTCATTAGCTCATACATTTCCCGAATACTTAAGCCATGAAATGCTATAGGGTTATGAATAACTTTTTCATGTACCATAGTGCAGGTACCATCATAAAAACCATTATCAGGATAGTCGTATGGGGGATTGTTATAAAAGCCCTGACAGTAGCTCAACTTTACTCGAAAGTCCCGACATATCAAAGTAGCAAGAGCCACATCGCAAGCAGGCCCCAAACCATCTGTTCGTTCTTCCCACCTTGCGGCAAAATCCAAAATAGACGGGGCGATAAGATCTAGCAAGCCACGAGATAGGGCGAATCCAGGACCTCCGCTCGGATATAATAAAGGCTCATTATCGACCAATGCGATACCGCAATGCCCTCCAACCAAACATGGCTTATTATAGTCATAAGAATCCAAGGCATTTAGCAAGTTATCACACATCACAAATGCGTCACATCCAGTAATATAAAACCATTTTGCTAATGGAACAGTTTCTTTTAGCTTTAACAATCCCCAAAACTGTTTCCGGTGAGCCGATTTGTAATCTTCACCCACTAAAGGGCCTAAATTGATCATCTTCAGCTCACTATCTACATACCATCCACCCAGTAGGTATCCATTTTGGAAATCTTTCAGCCATGTGTTTTGAACCGATAACGCTCGTTCCCTAAGATTAAGTGCCGAGGTATAAACCCCAACGGCAATATCTTCAGTCTTTAACGCTATTGCCATATACGTTACTACCTATTTCCAAAAACATTTAAGGCCTTGCATGATCTTATCCAAACCGTAATATATTAACGAAACCAGCTTTTGCACGGTAACGAACGGCCAGATAATGGTATTCCATCGCTCGAAAGAAACAATACTATGCTTTTTTGATAATCGATATAAATCGTATTTATTCGGTTTTAATCCGAAAAGCTTGGCTCCATTTCTGAAAC
>JAKQNL010000145.1 GCA_029565815.1 Spirochaetota bacterium
GCTTCTTGCCATCCTCGTGCCTGAAGATCACGTCTGGACGCCCAACGCATAGCTCAAAGCCTTCGCGGCGCAGCGTCTCCACCAGGATGACCAGCTGGAACTCGCCGCGGCCCTTCACGCGGTACTGCCCGGCGGTGCCGGTTTCCTCAACCTGGATGGACACGTTCTTGAGCGTTTCCTTGCGCAAGCGTTCGATCATCTTGCTCGTGGTAACCTGCGTGCCTTCCTGCCCAGCCATGGGAGACGTATTGACTGAAAAGCGCATCGACACGGTAGGCTCGTCCACCACAATGCGCTTTAGGGCTTTTGGATATTCTTTTGTGCAGATCGTATCGCCTATATGCACGTCGTCGATGCCCGCCAGCACAACGATGTCGCCCGGATCCACGCCGTCGGTTTCCTCCAAACGCGGCCCCACATAGGACTGGAGCTTGGACACGTTGAGCGCTTTCTTCGCGCCGTCCGCCCCGATGCACACAAGCTCGTCACGCGAGCGTACGGAGCCGTTGATCACCTTGCCGATAGCCTGACGGCCAAAATAATCGGAATAGGACAAATCCGACACCAACATCTGGAAAGGCTCCGAGCTTGCGTAGGCCGGAGGGGCGATGTGCGAGATGATCAAATCGAACAGCGGCGAAAGGTCGCTTCCATCCGCATCACGCGAAAGCTGCGCGACGCCGTTCCGCCCTATCGCGTACACGACGGGGAACTCGAGCTGCTCCTCGGTAGCGCCCAAGTCGATGAACAAATTGATCACCTCGCTTAAGACTTCATCCGGTCTGGCATCGGGGCGGTCTATCTTGTTGATCACGACGATGATGGAAAGCCCGCCCTCAAGCGCCTTGTTAAGCACAAAACGCGTCTGCGGCAGTGGCCCCTCGGAAGCATCCACAAGCAGTATGGCGCCGTCAACCATGGAAAGAGCCCGCTCCACCTCGCCGCCGAAATCGGCGTGCCCCGGTGTGTCGAGGATGTTGATCTTCGTGCCCTTCCAGATGACCGAACAGTTTTTGGCCGCGATAGTGATGCCGCGCTCCCGCTCCAGATCCATGCTGTCCATGAGCCTATCCTGCGTCTGCTGTCCAACGCGGAACACACCACTTTGCTTGAACATTGCGTCCACAAGCGTTGTCTTGCCGTGATCGACATGGGCGATGATAGCGATATTCCTAATACCTTGGTTGCGTGAGTCCTTGATTGTCATGTGTGGAGCCTGTCCTGAGTAGAAAGCGGTGATGCGCCATGATACGTTGGAATGGTGGTGACCGGATAGGAGGTGAAAGCCAAAAGTTTACTGCGCTACTTCAAGGGTAAACGGCTATTCGTACAAGCCCAGGGCACTATTCCTTACTGTACTCCAAGTTTAGAGCATTTTACCAGGGAAATAGTGGCTACTAAGTCGATAAAACCTAAAGTTTCGCCTTAAAATCTTCAAGCGAATCGTAGCTCATTTTACCGTTCTACGACATTATCCCACTCGTTTGCCAGAAGCGCAAAATTTGTTGCAAACGCTACAACCTAACTAACCGCGAGATTTATTTTAGTTGACAGTCGTTGATACTGATGCAAGAATACCGAATAGAGGTTTGTATGAAAAAATTAGCTATTATCACATTTGCAACGTTCTTTTGCTTTAGCTGTGACTCTTTTGTTTCTCCCGAGCAAACACTGGAAGCAAATATGTATCCAGGATTTCTTTCATATTCTAAGCTGGATACAGAGCTAGTTCAAAGAATTGAGATAGTATGTCCAGGTATTCATGGTGATGAATATGATATTATTCTGCCACACATTCGAGAGATTGGAGCTAAAAGCACCGCGCACCTTGGCCCATGCTCGAAAAACTACACTGGGCAACAGGTCATAGTCTTTAAGCGTATCGGTCCATCTTGCAGAGAAGCTCTTTATAATATCTGGGTTTGCTTTATGCCAGGGTGCGATGAAGCAGGTTTAACGTTTGTTAAAACAATCAAGTTATACAATGGGCCTTGCCCATACTGAGGTAGTGCTATGCAAAAAATAGTATTTACTATCGCAGTTTTTCTGTTATTGTTATCTGGTGCCTGCCGAAAAAACGATATAGGCGATTTGAATTTAATTCTAAACGAGATATCACAGCGTAAAAGTCACATTGATTCATGGAATTTTGTTTCTTACTTTGGATCAAGAGAAGTGGATATAAAGAGAACAAACATTTTTCTTGGATTCGATGTACATACTCCATCCGAAATAGTTGAAAAAACAAAAAACGATACAATGATTGAATTAATCAAGATGGGTTATAAAGATATTCAAGTATATGGAGTTTATCGCTGGAATAATTTAATTTCAGTTCCAAAACAGGATCTGATTTCATTATCATTTGAATATCTCGATAGACTTGCCAATTGCACTGCTATGCTTGAAGAAGAATATAAAGAAGATAATTTAAAAATTATACTTGAGACAAACGAAAATGAACAAGATAATCTTATTACTGTTTACTATTGTTTAAGAAGATCACCTACCGAAGTTGAACAAAACAATATTCTTGCAAAGATTCTAATGCCTTTTGAGAAACTGAACTACACTATAAATAATGATTAAATTCTAATATTCAAGACTTTTTCAAAAGTCACCCCAGTTTTGGAAATAGCTCAATAGCTTATTCCTGTCTCGCAGTGTGCCACCGCTTCTTCTAGGTACCACTTGCTAGGCCGTATTTTCTTTTAAGCTTCTCCGCTATGAACAAGAGCCGTTCCTTGCTGTTCAGTTCCGGATCCTCCAACACAGCATCCAAGAGCTCGATTAGAACCTTGCCCATAAGCGGACCGCGCGGCCAGCCTATGGCTGCAAGATCTTCGCCTTTTATGGCCATATCGCGTATGGTAAACGCTTGGTCCTTGGCTTCCAGTTCCTGTACGCGGCGCACAAGCGGCATAAGGACACGCGGATCGGCAGGCACGCCCGTTACGCCAGCCATGTCGGCCAGCCTTAGCTGAATCAGGTCTTCCAAAAGCGGCCTGCCTACCCGTGCGACGAAGCGGCGAACGGCAGCATCGGTCCACGCATCGCTGTAATCGAACATGTGGTTGCGAATGAGGGCCTCTACCCGCTCAGTGACGGCATTGGGAAACTTGAGCCGTTTAAGCGCAGCGCTGGCTAATGCCGCTCCCTCTTGGTCGTGGCCGTGAAAGGACAAATCCCCCGGCCCATGTTCGAGCCTGCATGCGGGTTTTCCCAGGTCATGTAAGAGAGCTGCCAGGCGCAGCGTTAGCGTAGGTGCAGCCGCGTCGCATGCCCGCACCAGATGCTCAAATACGTCATAGCGGTGAGGCCCGCCCTGAGTCACGCCTTTACACGCGCTTAGTTCAGGTAAAATGGCCGGTAATAGCCCGCTTGTGTCCAAAAGGAACAGGCCCCGTGAAGGCACACTGGATACGAGGATTTTGGAAAGCTCGTCACGCACGCGTTCGGCGGAAACCTGGCGGAAGCGGTCTATGGTGATTGGAATGGCGGCTTGCGTTTGCTCATCGATATGAAAACCGAAACGGCACGCAAAGCGCACGGCACGGAGCGGGCGCAGTCCGTCTTCCATAAAGCGCGCCACAGGATCACCGATGGCCTTTACGGATCCGCGGGCAAGATCAGCCATGCCGCCATAGGGGTCTACCACCTGCCCGCTTGCAGGATCTGCAGCCATTCCGTTCATGGTAAAATCGCGGCGCGATAAATCTTCTATAAGGTCCTGGGTAAATCGCACCGTTTTTGGATGCCGGCCATCCTGGTAATCGCCGTCCACGCGGAAGGTGGTGGTTTCCACACGGCGGTCTTTCCACAAAACGGTAACCGTGCCGTGCTGTATGCCTGTCGGTATGACGCGGCGGAAAACCTGCATAACCTGTTCAGGCCTTGCGTCGGTCGCTGCATCCCAGTCTTCTGGCACATGGCCTAAGAGGCTATCCCTAACAGCGCCGCCTACAAAGTAGCACGTAAAACCGGCTTCTTTAAGCCGCGAAGCGAATTCTTTTAGATCTTTTGGTATGGCTATGCTACGGTGCATGCTCAGAGCCTAGCCCAAGGCGTGCACGCTGGGCAAGGCTCCGGCGGCTCTGGGTATACAGCTACCGGCTTTCGGTATACAGCCGCTGGCGCTAATGCTATGATCTGTCCATGAACAAAGCCCTTTTGGTTACCGGAGGCGATGCGCCAGAACTGGCTGTGATGCAAGATCGCTTTTCGGAATTTACCTATATTTGCGCGGCCGATTCCGGTTTGGACACCCTGCGTTCATGGGGCTTGTACGCCGATCTTGCCGTTGGCGATTTTGACTCGCTTAAGGACCACAGCGCGCTCAAGCTATGCCGCGAAGTGCTGCGCCATCCGGCTGCCAAAGATGACAGCGACACGGAGCTGGCCGTATCGGAACTGTTCCGCCGGGGTTATAGCGATATTACTTTAGCTGGCGGTGGCGGCGGCAGGCTTGACCACCTCTTAGCCCTGCGCGCCCTGTTTGATCGGCCCAAACGACCGAACGAATGGCTTAGCGCCATGGAGCGCGTACTGGTGGTGGAACGTGCATCCAGCTTTCGCTGTAAGCCAGGGGCGACGGTATCGGTATTCCCGCTTAATGGGCACGCCGAAGGCATGCGCAGCGCAGGTCTTGCCTGGCCCCTAGACGGACTGGTATGGGACAGTTCCGGCTTTGGTCTATCCAACCTGTGCCCCAACGGTACATTCACCCTGTGGCCGGGAAACTATCCGCTCCTCTTGATACTGCCAGTCAACGCACAAGGTCCGCTAGCCTAGGCTGTATCGCTTCCCGTAGGATTTCCAACGTTTTTGCAGGATCCTCTACAAGGAGTCTTCTGCCAGCCATCAGTTCAGCTATGCCTATCTCGCGCGGATAGCGCGGAATGATGTGCTGGTGCAGGTGCTCGATGCTTGCTCCGGCTACCCCGCCCATGTTCCAGCCCAGGTTGTAGCCCGCTGGATGGTGCGTGCTGTCCAGCGTATCCAGGCAGACCATGGTAAGCGCATCGCCTTCCGCACGCTCGTCTTTGCTTAAATGCCGCAGATCCATGACATGGCGTTTTGGAAACACAAGGATATGACCCGGATTGTATGGATACAGGTTAAGGGACACGATCCAGGATTCCGTTTGCGCGACCACGAGCCGTTGCACCTGGTCCGATCCATCGCGGACCATGCACAATACGCAGCAGCTCGGCCGATGGCCGGTGAGATAGCTCATTTTGTCGAAATTAAAAAAATACTCCACTCGTAATCCTTTACAGAAAAAGGATACGCCACTATGCGCATTTTTGCCAGGACTTGCTCCGTAAGCGCAAGCCAGATACAGTTGTCGCCATGGACCAAAACCGCGTAGTGGCCGTAAGCGAATTAAGCGAACTGCTAAAAAACCTTTTGGAAGACAGCTTCCCCGACCTTACCGTGGAAGGCGAGGTTTCCAACTGGCGGCCTGCCCCTTCCGGCCATGTGTATTTTACGCTCAAGGACCGCGACGCCATGCTGCAGGCGGTCATGTTCAAGGGCAAGGCGATGCGCTTAAATTTCCGCCCGTCGGACGGCATGCTGGTACGGGCTCACGGCAGCTTGTCGCTGTACGCTGCCCGCGGACAGTACCAGCTCATCGTGGACAGCATGCAAGCTGCCGGCGAAGGCGATATACGCGCCGCGCTGGAAGAGCGCAAACGCAAGCTGTCTGCCGAAGGCTTATTCGACCCGGACAGGAAACTGCCCATTCCGCCTTTTCCGGCGCGGGTCGCCGTGATAACGTCGCCTACCGGAGCGGCACTGCGGGACATTCTCAATGTGCTAGCTAGGCGCGCCCCTCACCTGCGCATCACTATCCTGCCAAGCACGGTGCAGGGCGACGATGCCCCCGCTTCGTTAATCCGGCAGCTACAGACTGCAAACCGTTTTGCATTGGGCGACGTCATTATACTGGGCCGCGGGGGCGGTTCGCTGGAAGACCTGTTGGCGTTTTCCGACGAAGCGGTGGTGCGCGCCGTTGCCGATTCCGACATCCCGGTGATAAGCGCGGTAGGACACGAAACCGACTGGAGCTTGTGCGATTTTGCCGCGGACCTTCGCGCGCCTACGCCTAGCGCTGCGGCAGAACTGGTGTCCGAAAGCTCGACGGACATTCTGGAACGGCTGGAAGTGGCTCGAGAAACGCTTTCGACCATGCTGCGTTCGAGGCTGGAACGCGCGCGTCTTGCCCTATCCAGTTTTTCCGCCGACGGCCTGAGCATGAGGCTACAGCGCGTCATGATGCCCGGCAGACAGCGCTATGACGAAGCCAGGGACAGCCTGGAAAGCGCCATGAAGGAACGTATGCTGCAAGGCTCCCACCGGCTTGGAACCGCCCATGCGGTGCTGTGCGCCTCCGACCCGATGGCCATATTGAACCGCGGCTTTTCCGTAGTGCGCGTCCGTGGATCCACGGCAGCCGTCCGCGATGCTTCGACCTTGCAGCCAGGCATGAACATAGACATACAATTTTCCCGGGGTACAGCCGCGGCTAGCGTACAGGAGGTACAATCATGAAAAATTTCGAGGAACGCCTTGAGCGTCTGGAAGAGCTTGCAGATAAAATACGCGAAACCAATTTGCCGCTTGAGGAAGCCGTCAGCCTGTTTGAAGAAGGCGTAAAGCTGTCCAAGGGCCTGTCTAAAGACCTGGAAAAAATAGAAGCACGGGTGGAGATTCTGCTTAACGAACCCAGCGCTCAGGGCCAAAAACCGGAATTGGGCTTATTCGACCCGGACGACGAATAGGAGCGCGCGCTACACGGTACGCATGCGCGTAGTACGTGCATGAGAACACAACGACAGCTTCTGGACGGCGTCAGCTACCATGTAAGCGCACGAGTCAACCGAGGCGAACAGTACCTGTGCATGCCGTACGCGCGCGACCTGTTCCTGGACACTTTGGAGGAATGCCGGCTGCGCTTCGGTTTTGTACTGGATGCGTGCGCGCTACGGGACGATCTGGTAGAACTGATTATCAGCCCGCTACATGGGGCAGACCTTCCGGCCATCATGCGCTGGCTGCTTGGCACGTTTGGTTCGCGCTTTAACCGGCGTTTTGCCGTAAAAGGCCATGTATGGGCCGACAGGTACCGCTCAACGCCCCTAACAACGCTCAGCGATTACCTAACGCTACGGGCGCGCATCAGTAAGGCCCCGCTGTATGCGCGCATAGCCGCATCGGAGTGGCAATGGGCTTCCGGCACGCTACACAGAACGCAGATACGCAAGCCGAGCCACTGCCAAACGCCGAGGGTATAGCGCGCAACAAAGCCGCTATTGGGCAGCCCTACAAACTGGATTTTTATAGCTGTCCTGTATGCAACAACGGCAGCACGAAGGGCAACAGAGCCCGGTCTGAATCGGACATAGCCAGGTGGGCAAACTCGTCTTCGCCTACCCACCTATACTCGTCGTGTTCCACAAGCACCGATGGATCACGGTCTATGGCTATGAGCCAGGCGGACAAAATGTAGTGGGTTCCGTTGTTGTCAAACGAGCCTTGCCCCAAAAGACGAACAGGCCGCACTTCCAGGGAAAACTCCTCTAGCCATTCGCGTATCAGGGCCTGCGTGTCGCTTTCCCCGTCTTCGGCCTTGCCTCCGGGAAACTCCCAGGTGCCGCCCATAGTGCCGCCGGGCTTGCGCCGTGCCAGGAAGACCGTTGTGCCGCGCAGGGCAACGCCGGCTACCGAATGTCTGATATCCATTACAGGAATATAACGTTAGCAAACAGGAAGTGGACAACCCCGCTTGCAAACGCCCCTATGCCGACAATGCGTCGGTTTGCGACGAATATTCCATCCAGCTTTTCCAGCACCGGACCTATAAATTTTGCGTTAGCGCGGTAGTATTCCAAAAGCATGGTAAAGCCTGATGCCATGCCGGCCACCGACGGGAACAGGTCTCCTACCACGGGAATGTCTCCGCGCATCACGTTGATCATCTTGAAAAAGCCGACAAAAAACGCAAGAAGCCCAACAGCCAGACGAATGGGCGGGTCTTTAAGAAACTGCCGCACTCCGTCGAAACTGCCGCCCTTGGGTTCTGTTGCGATGGAAACCAGGGCATAGCCCGATACGATATTGAGAATAACACTTAACAGATAGAACTGGACCATGAGCGCTCCAAGGGTACCTTAAACCTGACAAGCCCACGAGCACAGTACCGTAAAGCGCTGGCGCGGTCAAGTTCGCCCCCTATTTGACCGGGCAGACAAGCTTAAGCGTTCCTGCGGGACTTTCCACAAGCGCTACGGTGATATCCGGTTTTTCTTCAGCCTTAAGCCGGGTGCGGAATTCCATAACACCGGCTTCCAGGTAGCCTGCCGAGCTTTCCGTACCGGCGCCTATGCGTATGGCTGTGCGTGTGGGAACCGCGTCTGTGGTACTACTGCGAAGCACGACCGCATACACATTACCGTCAAACCAGGTGGCCTGCAGTTCGTAGCGAAAACCGCCGCTAGTGCCCACGTGCTTCGGGCCGCTGGACAGCTGGTAGATTACCGTGGTGACGGCGGTTAGCCCTATGGCCAAAAGCAAAAAACGCAAGCTCCTGGTTGCGACCAGCGATCGAAAAAACCCGCGCTTTGCCCCGCTATGTAAGCTTTCAGCGAACAGAGCATTGGTACTGGCGTTTTTCAGCCTGCGCTCGCGCGAGTACAAAAGCTCGATTTCAGATCCCGGTTTCTGATCCGTCATTACGGCTCCTTGCGATGCGCGCAGCATACGGGATAATGTCTTGGGCCTGGAAAAATCCAAGCTGCCGTGCAGCTATTCTGCCTGCCATGCCATGGACAATAACCGCGGCACAGGAAGCATCCCAGGCGGAAAGCCCCCGGGCCATAAATCCGGCCAGAAGCCCGGCTAGCACGTCTCCGGAGCCGCCGGTAGCCAGTTCCGGCACATGGCCTTCCCACACAGCTTGGCGGCCATCAGGATGAAACACCCGTGTTACCGAGTTTTTGAGCACAAGTACCGCTCCAAAACTGCAGGCAGTCTGTTGGCCAAGGGCAAGCGTGTCCGAAAGCATACGGCGCTTAACGTCATCCTCGCTTGCCTTGCACGCACGCCGAGCAAGCTGGACAAACTCACCCGGATGCGGGCTAAGCACCAGAGGCGCTGTGCGGCCTTGTGCGCCTATGGCTGCCGCTAAAAAAAGCGCATCCGCATCGAGCACCAGCGGGACATCCGAGCCCAACAGGCTGCGCAAAAGCTGCATCCTGTCCTCGCTCTTGCCCCAGCCTGGGCCTGCAAGAATGGCATCCGCTTTCCGGCCGGGGCCATCGGATTCCCTGCGCACAATCTGGGAAACCAGATTCGATGCGGCCGCCTGCCACAGTTCGTCGCGCAGCACGAGGCTTACAACGCCAGCGCCGGAAGCAGAACCTGCACGGGCTGCCAACAGAGCCGCGCCCAGGCCTTGATACGATCCAGCGTACAGTACCAAGGAACCGCGCATACCCTTGTGCACGTCTGGTTGCATAGGCGGGAGCAAGCTGGACAAATCTGAAGGCCCAAGGATGCTGGGCGTCATCGGCCCAATCCGCCGATAACCCGGTCAAAACGCCACAGCACCACACGGGCATCGTAGCGGGTTCCCAAAAGGGCTGCCAGTATTCCATCGGGAGACAGCGAAAAAGCCATGTACTGCCGCTCATCCGGCTCTATCTTGAGGGCGAAGCGCTTGAAACTGCGGTCATCCGGATTAAAAATAGCCCAGTAGGTCTGGCCATCCTCATCGGCAGCGCTTAAGAATACCCGGCCGGCCGCACTGCCCGCATAGTCCCAGCTTCGCGGCACCGGTTTTTCCCCGGCTGCTAAAGCTGCCTGGGACTCGAAAGCCGGAACC
>JAKQNL010000148.1 GCA_029565815.1 Spirochaetota bacterium
AGCATACCTGGAGACGCAGCCCTCCTTGTATCCCAGGAAGAGCTGTTGAACCTGAAAGCTCGCGCTTTGGCCCTCCTGCAATTTTACCTCGAGAGCATGGCCGGTTCCGGCACAGGAGGCGGTAAATGAAACGCATAGTACTGTTACTGGCTCTGTGCTGCGTGGCACTGGTCTCGGTCTGGTCCTTGGAAATAAAGGATGGCCGCATAAAGTTGATCATCGACGAGCGCACCGGGCGTTTCTCGGTGTATTACCTAAGCGATGCGGCTAAGGGAAGCTACCAGAGTCTTTTATATGATCAGGAAACCAGGACCAGCTACGCGACTTTGTATATGGACCAAAGGGCATACAAGCTCGGCGAGGCAAGCGATTTTCGGGTAAGCGTCACCAAGGACAGCTCTGGCGCCCTTGTTGTGTATCGATCGTCCGCATGCGTGGTAAACGTTCGCTTTTCGGTCATAGCTTCGCAGTCTGGTATAAAAGATTCACTCAGCGTCACCTATACCATAGAAAATGTTTCGGAGCGGGAACTGAGCCTAGGACTGCGTATGCTGTTGGACACCTGGCTTGGCGAAAAAAGCGGCAAGCACTTTAGCTCGCAGACTAGGGGCGAGCTGTCCTTTGAAGCGCTGTTGTCGGACGACTATACCGACCAGTGGATACGTTCCGGTTCGGATGGCTCTTCTCTTCTGCAGGTAACGCTTTCTGCTCCAGCTACGAGGCCGGATCGCGTGATAGCAGCCAACTGGAAGCGCCTCAACGACGCAGCCTGGATGATGGAAACTTCAGCTACCCGCAACTTTACCTTACTGCCGTATTCCATCAACGACTCTGCCCTTGCTCTGTACTGGGATCCGCAAAACATGCGCAAAGGCGCCACTCGCAGCGTCACCATGGTGCTTGGCAGCCAGAGTAGCTTTGCGTCCATGAGCGTTGCGAGCGCCAGCGCTAGCGCTAGCGCTCGCCCGAGTACTGTTGCCCCGGATGCATCCCAGCTTGCCCAGCTGAGTAGCGCGCCTTTGGATATGGCAACCGACCTTGTCGTGCTCCGTGACCTCATAGCCTCTTTGGATGCTCTCCTTGCTTCCGGTACCATCGCCGACCCGGAGCTTGTGGCTCGGTATCTGTCCATGATACAGCTTTTGGAATCCCGCAAGGGAGGCTATTAACAACGTGTCCAAAAGCCCCCTTCTTGAAGCCGAACAGTACTACAAAAGCCGGCGTTGGCCGGAACTGATAAGCCTGTTGGAACCTCTGTCGGCTATGTATAAGGAGAACCCGCGTTTCTGCTATCTTCTGGGTTGCGCATACCTGCAGCGTTCGGATACGGGCGGATCCTACTCGTACCTACGCAGGGCTCAAAGCCTGGATTTTCGCAACCCGGAAGCGGCCATGGGGCTAGCTGCCGTTCACTTGAAACGCGGCGAGACGGACAAGGCTGTCCAACTGTACGTCGATATACTGGAGCGCTCTCCGTCCTACCATAAAGCGCGCACGGCCCTCGATTACCTACGCAGGAATGGCGATTCGATAGAACGTGGCCTGGCTACCCGTACGGGTAGACGCATCCTGTACCCTGGCCCTCATGCATCGTGGAAACCAATTTTTATCGGCCTTGGCATAGTGTCAGCCCTAGCGCTAGCTATCGTGCTTGGCCTTATGGCTATTCGGTCCATACAGGATTCTCGGCCAACGAGGCCAGGCATTGCAGAGATAGAACTGTCCACAGACGAGCGGCAAAGCCCGGTCAATTCCTCCGGCGAGTTTGAGCTTGTCTTAAGCGAATCCGAAGCAGTAGCCGGCTTTGATCGTGCAAAGGAACTGTTCAGTCAGTACCGCGACGAGGCGGCTCTTGTAGAAATAAACCGGCTCCTTTTGTCCAACGCATCCAGGCAAGTTAAAGCTAAGGCTGAAGCCTTGGCCTTGTACGTTAGGCCGCCGAGCTTTTTAACCATGCCGGACCGCTTTGGCTGGGCTGATGTCCAGCCCAATCCAAGGCTGTACGAAGGTGTGGCGGTGATATGGAAAGGCATGCCGGCCAATGTGCGCGTCCTGAGCGATGAAAGCGGCTACAGTTTCGACCTCTTGGTTGGCTACCATGACGGCAGAAAGCTGGAAGGCATAGTAGGGGTACGCGTGCCTTTTGCCGTAAGCATAGATCCGGATAAGCCCATAGAGATTTTGGGGCGCATACGCG
>JAKQNL010000040.1 GCA_029565815.1 Spirochaetota bacterium
CCCCATGAGCGCATTCGTGGTGCGTGATACCTTGATAACACAGAGGCCTCTGGCGGTAAAGGCCATACTCGATGCATACCGTTCTTCGATAGAACGCGTACAAGCCGATCCGTCCGCCGCAGGCGTGCTGGTGGAAAAATATGATATGGGCCTAAAAGCAGCCGTTGCGGCAAAGGCTATTCCCCGCAGCGCGTATGTGTTCATACCAGCCATAAAAGCCCGCAGTGCGGTGGAACAGCTCTTAAGCGTGTTCCTGTCGTTTGCCCCGGCTTCTATAGGCGGTAAGCTGCCAGAGCCTTCATTCTACGCCGAATTCTAATCCTATGGACGTTCATGCCAACAGACCTATCGCCCGCAGTGGCTATGCGATCCTGTCGGCAGCCGTCCTCTTTGCCGTATGGAAGCTGTTTTCCGTTGCAACGGCTTCCGACATAATCCTACCGCCGCCAGAAAAGGTAGCCAGGGTTTTTTTTGGCTTGTTTGCTGAAAGCCGTTTTCTTACAGCGCTGGGCGCTACCTGCGTGCGCGGCCTGTGGGCTTTTGGCCTGTCCATGCTCATAGGTGGCATTACCGGTTTTGCAAGCGGCGCTTCCCGTAGGATTAACGCGCTTCTAGGCCCTGCCTTGCTCGTTATCCGGGCTACCCCTGTCTTGGCCATTATACTCTTGGCCCTCATCTGGTTTCCTTCCGGGACGGTACCGGTGTTTTCCGCGGTCATCATGGCTTTCCCGGTAGTCATGGCAGACGTAGCCCAGGGCATAGGCTCGGCCGATCCTAAGCTTGTCCAAATGGCTAGGCTCTTTGGCATGAATCAAACTTCGATAGCCATGCGGGTTCGGCTTCCATCGGCCTTGCCCCATATAGTCGCGGCAGCAAAAAGCGCTTTAGGACTTTCCTGGAAGGTTGTGATAGCCGGAGAGGTGTTAAGCCAGCCGCAGTACGCGCTGGGCACGGGCATGCAGTCCGCCCGTGTTATGCTGGAAACCACCGAGGTATTCGCGTGGGCAGCCGCCGGCATAGTTTTGTGCGCGCTTAGCGACGCGGCCTTTGCCCTGCTTGCACGGAGGTTTTCATGGACTACCGTATAGAAAACCTTTACAAGTCCTACGGCCAGCTAGAGGTTCTTGGCGGTTTGTCCATGGAACTGGAGCAAGGCCGGGTAAGCGTGCTACTAGGCCCATCCGGTTGCGGCAAAACAACCCTCCTTAACATCCTGTCCGGATTAGACAAGGACTACCACGGGTCCATAGGACAGCTGGCCGGCATGCGCAGTAGCTACGTGTTCCAGGAAGACCGGCTCTTACCCTGGCGAAGCGCGGTAGAAAACGTAGCCATGGTTTTACACGAGCATGCAGAAAAAGCGCAAGCTCTTGTGCTTGCCCAAAAAGCCCTGGCCTTGGTTGGATTATCAGATTCGGCTAGCTTAAAGCCTTCCGCCATGTCCGGCGGCATGAAACGGCGCGTCGCCCTTGCACGCGCTTTCGCGTATCCGTCGGATATGCTCCTCCTCGATGAGCCGTTTTCGTCGCTCGATATAAAAACCAGAATATCGGTGATGGATTTGTTTCTTAGCTTGCGGGAAGACGACGGCCGTACAGCCATCGTGGTAACCCATGACGTGCGCGAAGCTATATACCTGGCAGACCGTATTTTTACGCTCAGCGACAAGCCGGCCGTGCTCAAATCCTGTACGAACGTAAGCCTTGGTAGGCAGGAGCGGGCTTACGCTAGCGCAACAGCAGCCAGCCTGGAAGCTCAACTGTATCAGCTGCTTTTGGAATAAGGCAGATACACGGTAAAGGTGGAGCCTGCGCCCGGTTCTGTGGCTATGGCTATGTATCCGCCTGCCTGCCTGACCATGCCAGCCGATGTGGCTAGCCCAAGTCCTGTTCCTTTGCCTGTTTCTTTGGTGCTGAAAAACGGCTCAAAAATGCGCGACAATACTTCCGGTTATATGCCGCTACCCTCGTCCTTTACGGAAAAAAACGACCAGCTGCCCGGGGGCATGGCACCAAGGTCTGTAGCTTCTGTCTGGGTGGTTTCCCGTAAGCCTGATAAAAGAATAACCTTTCCGCCGTTTTGCATTGCATCCCGCGCGTTGATCACCAGGTTTACCAGCACCTGTTCCATGCGTCCGCGGTCTGCAAGCACATGGTCGTGGGGTGTTTGCGCCTCATGGAGTACCAGCGAGTATTCCGCGCCAAGAAGCTGCTCCAGCATGCGCGCCATGTCTGTAAGCATGGTGCCGAGGGAAAAGCACACCGGGTCGGCCCGGTCACCGCGGGAAAAGGTAAGGAGTTGACGGGCAAGATTGGATGCGCGTTTGGCTGCAGCCTCGATACCTTCCAGTTCCGTTTTTATGGGAGCGTCAGGCCCAAGGCTGTTGGTTGCAAGACGCGTATAGCCGACTATCGCCGTTATAATATTGTTAAAGTCGTGGGCCGCTCCTCCTGCCAACCTGCCCAGGGCTTCCATCTTCTGGGCTCCTACCAGGCTGTCTTGCAGGCGCTTGCGCTCGGTAATATCGAATGCCTGGAACATATACGCATTCTGGCCATCGGGCATGCTCACGCCTGCGGCCGACACCAAAGCCCAGCGCTCGCCGTCCAAGCCGGGAAACAGCTCACAGGACTCTGCAGAGATGCTTTCACCCTCAGCAAGACGGCTCAGCATCGATCGGGAAAGCTCTGGACTTTTGAATACGTTCGCAAGGCTTTCTGCATTGCCGCCAAGCGCCGCAAATGCTGGATTTGCCTGCAGTATGGTTCCGTCATCTCCGGTTAAAAACAAAGCTGCCATACCGCCTTCAAAGAGCCTACGGTACCTGGCTTCGCTGGAGCGCAGGCGTTTTTCCATTACGGACCGGTACGCGCCTATTTCGATAGCGGTACGCAGTTCCCGGTCGTCGTAGGGCTTAAGCACATAGCCGAATGGCTGGCTCAATTTTGCCCGTTCGATGGTAGGCGCATCCGCATAGGCGGTAAGGAGTATGACCGGAATGCCGTACCCTTCATTGAGGACAGCGGCCGCCTCAATTCCGTCCATTTTTCCCTGTAGGTGTATATCCATGAGCGCAAGATCGGGCTGGTCTGCTTCCAGCGCGGCAAGCAAATCTTCCGCCGCCTCGTACACACCAAACACTTGGTAGCCGTTCCGGGACAGAAAGCCCTCGATGTTTAAGGCTATGATACGCTCGTCTTCGCAAATGGCAATGCGTGCGCCTGTTTTGGCGGCTTGCACATTCATGGCAGTGCCTGCGCAAGCACCAAGCCATCTACGGACATAACAACGTAACGGACTCCAGCACGGTAGCCCATTCCGGCAGGCGGTACGGAAGCGCCAAAGTCAAACGGCTTGGTGCCTAGCCACAAAACCCTGCCACCGCTATCCGGAACAATGGCCAGTG
>JAKQNL010000066.1 GCA_029565815.1 Spirochaetota bacterium
CCAGCCAAGCACGTAGGCAAACCATGTGCTATCCATCGAGGTTGGGTCGGCTATGCACAGAATGTGTGATGCTTTTGCCAGGGCGTTTTCCACCCGCGAGTGTGCAAGCGTTCGCCATGACCTGCCAAAACGCAGCCCATAGCTGCCGATTTTTTCTGCGGCGAGCGCTTTCATGACTGTTTTAGCCAGTATTTCCCGGTCTCGGCCGGCTACTACGGCTATATTCACCGCTTACCCCCGGCCTCTGCGGGCGGTTTAGGCCCCGGGCGTCCTCAAGATGCAACGCCACGGCTCCGGCGTCGTTTCGCGGGGTTCCAAAAAGCAGGAACGCAGCGTTTGATTCAAGAATCGGCATAAGACGGCGGTATGCTTGAGGAAAAATCACTGTTTCAAAGACGCCGTCGCTATCGGAGAAGGATCGAAAGCACATAGCCATGCCCGTAGACGCCATGACTTCCTTACCGGCAACGGCTACACCCAGCAGGCAAACCCGTTTCCCAATAAGCTCCGTAAGCTTTGCAGACGAGCATGGAGGCGGCCAGCCCATACGCGTTGCCATAGCATGCGCCCGGCCTTCGTACAGCGCTGCAGGCTGAGCGGACAGGATAAGGCCCAAAAACTCGGCTTCGTGGGCAAGCTTGCGCGATGGATCGTAGTCACTGACGCAGGCAGGAGCCTGGGATGATGCAAACAGTTCCCCACAGCCATAGTCGCCTGCATGCGATGAACGCGAGCGCCATTCGTGGTATGCCCATAAAAGCCGCGGCCTGGTCCATGCTTCGCCCCCGGTACTTGCATGAGCCGCTACGCCGTCCAGGCAGCCAGACAGCACCAGGGGCCTTAGGGCGTCGTAGGACGGGCGGATACGGGACAGGAAGTTGTCCAAACTGGTAAATGGCCCGTTTTTGTTCCGTTCGGCCACAATGGCGAGCACCGTGCCCGCCGCCAGCTGGGCCACCTGGGAAAGGCCAGCTCTGATGATGCCGGCCTGACCGACCCCAGGTTCCTGTTCCACGGCATAGCCAGAGCCGCTGTGATTTATATGCGGCGGCAGGATGCGATAGCCCAAGCGGCGCGCTTCGTCGACATAGGTCTGGGTGCCGTAAAAGCCTCCGCCGTTATTGATAACCGAGCAGATGAACAGGCCAGGATATGTGGCTTTCATCCAGGCCAGGCGGTAGGACACCAGGGCGTAGGATGCGGAATGGGCCTTACAGAAGGAGTAGCCATCAAAGGACAGCATCATTGTCCACAATTCGTCGATGTCTGCCCTATCCATGCCGTTTTTCGCGCAGCCGTCCATGAAACTGCTGCGAATTGACGCAAAGCCCGGGCTGTCCCGCTTTTTACTGAGGGTTTTACGAAGGCCGTCTGCCTGGGCGGACGAAAAGCCGGCGGCTGCCATGGCCACCCGAGACACGTCCTCTTGGTACACCATGATACCGTAGGTTTCTTTAAGGCAGGCCTCCACAGCCTCTGGCATGCGCTTCCACAGCCCGCCTTTAAGCCTATGCACGTACTCGTTGACGAAGCGGTTGGCCGCCGGCCGTATG
>JAKQNL010000079.1 GCA_029565815.1 Spirochaetota bacterium
ACATGCAACAACGCCGCTCCCCCTCGCTCCAAACTCCTCGGCCCACGCCAGTGCGTGCACGCCCTGCGTGCGCCTGCGGGGTTTTCCGCTACCCCCACTGCCGTTTTATCCCAAAGCTTCGTAACACCAATGCTTTTCTTGCAAGCCGATGGAAAAATTCTAGTTGGAGGCGAATCTTCAGACGAGAGCTATAACAATCGTAGCGTGCTCCTTCGCCTAAACACGGATGGCAGTCTGGACACCAGTTTCGGTACTAACGGCATGTGTATTGAAACCTATGGCGGCTCACAGGAAGGGATCGATGACGTAGTCATCGGTAACGGCAGAATATACGCCGCAGGCTTAGGCAGGCCGGATCCGGAAGGCGACTATATCTATACGATAAGCGCCTACACGATGGCCGGCGCAAAAGACAAAACCTTTGGCACCGATGGTCTTAGTTCTGTTGATCCTGTCCAAGGCGACAGCGCGCTAGGCGGTATAGCCATCGCGCCAGACTCATCTATTATTATTACAGGCAGGGTTGGCGAAACCAAGTTTGGCGTAGCGCGCCTATCCGCCGCAGGCGTACTTGATACAACTTTTGGAACAAGCGGGCTGTTACTTATTGATCCAAGCACTTCGTATGACGATATAGGGGCTATGGCAATACAACCCGACGGTAAAATAGTCATAGCCGGCTATGGTACCGATGAGATGGTCTACAGGTACCTTGCCCTACGCTTAAACTCCGACGGTAGCATTGATACAGGTTTTGGTACGAATGGCTATATATTTCACGACCCGCCAGCAGACTCGGAGAGCTATGCCAATGGCATGCTGATCCAGAATGATGGCAAACTGTTGCTTGTCGGTCATATAGCTGATTCCACCACAACCAAGATTCTTATGTCTCGCTACTGGCCATAAATCATAAACGAAGAGGGGAGCTGATTGTGCAGCTCCCCTTCAAAACTGAAGTTTTTTAGCAGTCCGGTTTTAGCCGTTTTTCGAAAGAGTAGCGATCCTGCGCAGCAAGTGCAGAATTCCGCTTGCAAGTAGCACTACAGCGAGTGTTAGAAGAATTACCATCGCCATATCGGAAGCGTCGTGGGTTCCCCGGTAGACTTCTACCCATGATTTGGCCATGAACCAGGCTTCCAGCGGAGTTATGATAAGCAAAAAGAGGAGAATGCGCTTGTAGTGCGCGATCTTCGAGGCTGTGTCGCTAAAGATAGCAAACGGTTTTCCGTTGTCCGGCTTGCGGTAGTACGCCCAGTTGCCAAGCTGGCCGACGATTTCGATACCGGTTTCTTCCAGAAATGCGAAGTATTCCTTACGCTTCTCGCCGTTGGCGTCCAGGTACTCCATATCATAGCGGTATTTTCCTGGTTCGCCCTGCACGAAGGTGTATCGGAACAATCCGGGTTTCTCCAGTTGCCAGCCTTTGTCCGACATTTCATTGAGCCATTTGGACTCGTTTTCGTAATTCCAGCTCAGCGTTAGTCGCCATGAAGTCTTTTTCATCGGTTCGTTCCTTTCGTAAGCGCCAGCCCGTTTTGGTACAATTCCTGTAAGCGTGCTATTTCTGCAATGACAACAGCTCGGCCATCGCGGGTAATTTCGTAGAGCTTTTTCCGGCTGTTTTCTTCTGCGGCTAGCGCAGTGATCCAACCTTTTGCCATGAGTGAGTTCAATGCTCCGTAGAGTGTTCCGGCCGCCAGCGTTACGCGGCCATGGCTCATAGTTTCGACTTTTTGCATGATGCCGTATCCGTGCAACGGGTGGTACAGCGCAAGCAAAATGTAATAATACGCCTCGGTTAAAGCAGACTGTTCGGTCATAGAACTCCTCATATCGTAGCGCGGTATATCGCCTACCGATATACTTACTATATCGGATGACGATAGAGCATGTCTAGGGTGTCGCGTTGGTATGGTTTATTTTACAGTAGTGCAGGAAAAACCTCGGGAGAGGCCTGCTCCAATTATGGCGAGTTAACAAAACCGCTATATTGCTTTCAATCCACGCCCCCGCGCGGGGGGCGACATTTTGACGGTACTACTTGGCGATGCGAAAAACCAGTTTCAATCCACGTTTTTTTCATCGTTGCATCTATGAAAGAAAACCGCTCCATAGCACTCATGGTTTGCCTCTTTTATAGCTAGGATTACATATCTTGAGTGTAGAGCTTGTATTCAAATCTCGCAACAAAAAGATTACAGTACGCAAGGAAGCTGAAGTGAGTACGTAATTTTGACTTTCTTTATTTCTTTTATTAAAGCTCAGTGGGGGTAGCGGAAAACCCCGCAGGCTCACGCAGGGCGTGCACGCGATGGCGTGGGCCGAGGAGTTTGGAGCGAGGGGGAGCGGCGTTGTTGCATGTGCAGTTTGCAAAAAAAACTGGCAGGCATCTATGCATTGCTTCCCCTCCTTAATCTATGGCATTCCCTGCCTGCCTCGGTGTAGGCTATGGGTCGGGCTGTTGCATGGCCCCGGAGGATACACATGGCTGTGTTTTTTTCTATAGAAGACCGCGAGGGCGAGGCTTTGGAAGAGGTGTTTGAGCTGGATCATCTGCCTAGGCATTTTCCAAAAGATGGCGGTTTGTGCCTGCGTTTTGTGAAGGCCGATGACGATGCGTCGTTTAATGCCGCCCAGGCACCCATACTGGTGAGCGAGCTGGAGGCTTTAAGCGCTGTCGCTTTGGATGCTAAGGCTAAGGCCGAGCTGGACCGCGTGCTCAAGCTGTGTAAAAAGCATGGCGGTAAGCGGCACACCCACCTGCGTTTTTATGGCGAGGCTGGCTCTGATGAGTGAGAAGCATATCTGGGCTGTGCGCGGCGCGGAGGTGCTGGTTAAGGCCGGGCTCGATTTTTCCGCGAACGCTGCGCTGGGCTCTGCCTTGCTGTGCTGTAGTGGCGCACAGCTTGTGGAGCCAGCGGATAGCTATGATTTGCCGCCGCATGCAGGCCGCCCAGACAGGGACGGTAGGGCGCTTTTGTATCCGAAGAATGCTGTGGCTCCCGATGGCTGGGAGTGGAGGCCTTTACGGGCAGCGGTGATGGCCTTGCCGGATGATGCCTGGCGGCCGGCGGCTCGGGCTATGGCGTACCTGAATTGGCGGGCGGCTACCAGGTTTTGCGGTCGCTGTGGCGGGAAGAATAGCGACAAGGACGACGAGCCAGCCCGCGTGTGCTCTGCCTGCGGGGCTTTGAGCTTTCCGCGCATATCGCCTGCGGTGCTTGCCGTGGTTCGTAAGGGAGACAAACTGCTGTTGGCCAGGAATGCTGCAAACACCACGGGCATGTGGAGCTTGGTTGCCGGTTTTGTAGAGCCAGGGGAGAGCTTTGAGGACTGCGTGCGCCGCGAGGTGCTGGAGGAAGTGGGCATTGTGGTTCGTGTCGATGGCTATGAGGGCTCCCAGCCCTGGCCATTTCCCGACCAGCTCATGCTTGGGTTTTCCGCCCGCTGGGAATCCGGGGAGCTGTGCCCCGACGGCAAGGAAATAGCCGAGGCAGGGTGGTTCGGGCCAGAAGATCATCCGCCCATACCCAACACCGGCAGTCTGTCCCGTAGGCTCATCGACCGTGCATTTGCAGCCATCCAGGCAGAGAAACCTCGTTCGTAACAGCCCAGGAGGCTACTATGCGCTTTACGGCCAAGGACCAGCGTTTGTTTGGTGTTGCGCTTCCGCTTGGAGCAATTCGCTCTAGGCTGGATCAGGCTGTAGGCGAGTATACCGACCTGCCGGAGCTGGGCGCCTTATGCATGAAAGCTGGCTTGAATCTGATACAGCTTTTGCCCGTGCAGGATTCTGGTTTTCAAAGCTCGCCGTATTCTGCCTTGTCCGCTTTTGCGCTGCATCCGCTGTATGTGCATATCGATGCGTTGCCGGAAGTTCGCAGCCTTGCGGCAGCCGCAAGCGCTACAAAAACTGCGAGTGTTGCGGATGCGCTACAGCGCTGGCACAGGGTTGAGGCACAGCTGGCCGGTGAACAGCGCTTTCCATACGGGAAAATACTAACAGCTAAACTGGAAGTGCTTCGATCGCTGTATGATGCATGCAAAGAACAAAGCGAAACGGCTAGGGCTATCGATGCATTTGCGGCTAGCCAGAAATGGGCGCTGCCGTACGCGCTGTTCAAGTGCCTCAAAGATAGGTACGGCGGTTTGGCTTTCCAAGACTGGCCGGAATACCGGGATCCACAGGCCGGCGATATTGCTGCGCTTGCGGCCATGCCGGCATTGCATGACGGGCTGCGCTTTTACCTGTGGATACAGGCCCGCTGCGAACAGCAGTTTGGCCAGGCTTCCAAAAAGCTTGCAGATTGTGGCATTACCCTTTTGGGCGACTTGCCCATACTGATGAACGAGGATTCCGCCGATGTGTGGGCTAATCGTAATAATTTTATTATGGAACTGCGCGCTGGCGCCCCGCCGGACATGTTTTCCAGCCTTGGACAAAACTGGGGCTTTCCCATTTACAACTGGCCGTCCATGGAAGCGCGCGGTTTGGATTTTTGGCTACGGCGTATTAAGCAGGCGGATAGGTACTACAGCGCATACCGCATAGACCACGTGCTTGGATTTTTCCGCATTTGGGCGCTTTCTATGCACGATAGTAGTGGTGCATTGGGCAGCTTTGTGCCCGGTGCGCGGCTAAGCGAAGCGGCTTTGCTCGATGCAGGTTTTGACCAGGCTAGGATACAGTGGCTGTCGGAACCCCACATACGAAGCACGGACTTGTACGATGCGGCTATGGATTGCCCCGATGCGTCGGAGCAGGTGCTGCATGCGATAGAGCTGTGCTTGGATAGGGTTGGTAGCGAAGAGCTGTTTCGCTTTAAGAGCACTATTCGGGGCGAGGCCGATATCGAGGCTCTGCACCTGGAGCCTGCACTGCGCTCTTACCTGCTTACGCGTTTCCGCGACCGGGTGCTGCTTCCGCTTAGCCAAAATGTGGCTGAAGGGGGTGTTCGTAGCTATGTGCCAATGTGGCAACCGGATGCTGCATCCGCGTGGGTCAGCCTTTCCGGGGGCGAACAGAATGCGCTGCGCTCTATCTTTGCGCGCATGAATGAAGAAAATATAGCACTATGGAAGGTGGAAGGCCGGCGCCTGCTTGGCGCACTGGCAGATGCTTCGGACATGCTCGTGTGCGCCGAAGATTTGGGGGCCGTTCCGCCCGGCGTTACGGAAACCCTAGCCGCTGTGGGCATGCTTGGCTTACGTATACCCCGCTGGTGCAGAAGCTGGAACGATGCAGGACAGCCCTATATTCCGCTTGGCAGCTATCCTGGGCTTTCGGTTTGCGCGCCCAGTGTCCACGATACGTCCACGCTCCGGGGCTGGTGGAACGACGAACTGGATGATGATGGCCGAAGTGATTGTGCCAAGGCTTACCTGCCGGACTGGAAAACGGTGCCGGCCGACCTTGATGCAAAAGCCGCCCTCGATATGCTTACTGCCCTGTCCGCTTGTGCTTCGCAGCTATTTGTCTGCCAGCTGCAGGATTATCTGGATCTATCCAGCCGACTGCGTTCACACAATTCAGTTGATGATAGAGTCAATGTGCCGGGCACGGTGAATGAGTGGAACTGGTGCTGGCGCATGCCCTGCACGCTTTCGGAGCTTTCTAGCGATGCATCCTGGCTGTCCGCCCTACGCTTGGTTGGCAAAGCTGGCAACCGAAGCGGCTTGCAATTTGGCTGAATCCGACTAGGATAGTATCGTGAGCTTTCGGAACATGCGGTTTAGGGTAGTTATTGCCTCCGACAATGCCGACGAGTCCGCGTGGATGTCCGCCGCCGCCGACGCAGTGCATGCAGTAACCGGCGTGATTACGATTTCCAGCCCGGATGCCGTCCGCGGCGCGCTGTCGGGAAACGATGCAGACTGCGTGGTGCTTGGTTTTGGCATGGCCCAGCTGTGCCATAAAAGTTTCCCGCTTACATCCAGCGTGCCTGTAGCGCTGTTGGTAGGCGCACAGGATCTGCACCGTGCGCAGAGCCTCTTGCCGCGGGCCGGCTTAAAGCCCGTTGCGCTTCCGTACAAGGATACCGAAACCGGCGGGCTTGTCCTTAGCGCCTGGCTGTCCGGCGTCATGGGCCAAGCTAAAATCGGCCCTGTTTCGCCAAGCCGGCTGCAGTCGCATTACGAGAAACGCTATGAAAATCTGATACATGCGCTTCCGGATATCGTGTACGAACTTGATCCCGAAGGGCGTTTTACCCTGGTAAGCGATGCTATTTCCGTCTTGGGCTACTCACCGGAAGAGCTGGTGGGAAAACATTTTTCCGTGTTATTTTATGATGATGACGCGGATGCGGTTGACCGCGACAAGGTGCTTGCCGATTTTTCCGGTATGCGAACCGGCGACGCCCGCGCGCCGAAATTCTTTAACGAGCGCCGGGGCCGCGAGCGACGGACGGCGAACCTGGAAGTGCGCCTTCGTTGCAAAGCCCGATCCGGCAGCCAGCGTTCCGATATTCTGGCAGAGATAACCTCATACGGCGAACTTTCCTCGGCCGGCGAATACGGGGATGGCAACGGCACGTTTACCGGTTCTGTCGGAATAATCCGCGATGTAACCCTTAAGCGCAAATCCGAAGAAATGCTGCGTAAGCTCTTCCAGGCGGTGGACCAGCTCAGTAGTTGTGTTTTTATCACTAACCACGCATTTCACATCGAATACGTGAATCCGGCTTTCTTCCTGCTTACCGGATTCTCTCCCGGAGACGTGTTGGGCACTTCTTTGTTTCGCTTCCTTGCCTTTATGCCGGAGACCGCCGCCGATCTGCAAAAGCATGTCCAGGAAGGCTTTGAGGTGCGCGACGAGGTGCTGGTTCCAACAGCCAGGGGCGGACAGTTTTGGGCCGAATTATCCGTGTGCCCCGTGCGTTCGCCTTTGGGCATGGTAACCCACGCTATTGCCATAGCAAGCGATGTAAGCTCCAAAAAAGCAATGGAGGAGCTGGTGCGAAGCGCAAAACACGAAGCGCGCAACGCAAGCCACGCGCAAACGGCTTTCCTCGCATCCATGACGCACGAACTGAAAAATCCCATTTCCGCCATCATGGCAGCATGCGAACTCTTGTCCGACGACCCGGAGCAAACCCTTCGCCGTGCAGGCATTATCCGACAGCAGGCGCAAGGCTTACACGATATCATCGCCGTCATTCTGGATTACGTGCGGTCGGAAGGCGGCAACGGCCCTTCGCAGCACCTGGCTTTTCCGCTAGGACCGTTCATCGCCGAGCTGTGCGCTCGGTTCAAGCCAAAAGCGGAAGCAAAAAGCCTGAGCGTTTCCTGTGTGTGTGACGAGGATGCGACCGTCGAAGGCGACCCGGACAGGCTGGGTAGGGCCTTGGCCTTGCTTTTGGACAACGCGGTAAAATATACCGAGCACGGTTCGGTTTCGCTCAACGCAAGCATGGACAGGCAGGATGGCAATGTGCCCCATCTGGTCATAACCGTACGCGACACGGGCCCAGGCATTCGCGCCGACGACCAAGCCCGAGTATTCCAACCGTTTGCCCGTGTCGGCCCCCGCCGCGGTGTTGATTCCCGAGGTGTCGGTATAGGGCTGGCTCTTGCTCGCAACCTGGTAAAAACTATGGGCGGCGAGATTCGCCTGGCAAGCAGCCCCGGAGAAGGCAGCACCTTCACGCTCATTGTCCCCGCTGCCAGCCCGCCTTTGAAAGCCGGCCAAAACTCCGCATCGCCATACACGATACTGTTAGTAGATGATAACGAGATCAATGTGGAATACCTGCGAACCCTGTTGGAAAACGCCGGCTTCCGCATCCTTGCGGCAACGGGGGCGGCAGAGGCATTCCGCATATTGGAATCCCGTTATGTCGACGCTGCTGTGCTGGACATACAGATGCCCGGGTATTCCGGTATCGAGCTTGCGAAAGCCATCAAGGT
>JAKQNL010000117.1 GCA_029565815.1 Spirochaetota bacterium
AAAAGTGGACCATACCGAGCGCTTCTCGCGCACCATGGCCGGTAAAGATGTGGCCGCAGGCTTAAGCTTTACCGTGGAACCCTTGGAGCGCGGCAGCGGCAATCGCTACCAGAAGGCAGTGCGCGCTAACGGCGTGCCCGAGGACATCCTGGAAGCAGTGGAGCGGGCGGTAAACAATGCGTTCGCCGGAGGCATCCAGCTTGGCTACCCATGCGTTGACATAGGCGTTACCCTAACCGGCATCGAGTACGACGAGCTTACGGCCACCAGTTTTGCCTACGAAGCCTGCGCAAGCATGGGCTTTGACGAAGCGTGCAAAAAAGCCGGCCCGGTGCTTTTGGAACCGGTTATGAAGGTTGACATCATGACCCCTAAAGACTTTGTGGGCGAAGTGATGAGCCTCTTATCCCAGCGGGGCGGCATGATACACGGCTCTGAATCGCGCATGGCCATAGACGTGGTGCACGCGCAGGCGCCGCTGGAGGTTATGTTCGGCTTCTCAACCAGCCTGCGCTCGGTTAGCCAAGGCCGGGCGTCATTCTCCATGGAATTTAGCCACTTCGAGCGCAAGCGTTCCTAAGCTTTGGGATTATCGCTTATTCTGGAAGCTCGATTGTGCGTTTTTCCGGGTCGCGGTTCATGCGGTACAGTATGGCAACATTGCCAATAACCCGCACTAGTTCGGCCTGGTTCTTCTGGGCAAGCTGAGCTGCCAGTTCTTTGCGTTCGCCCTTAAAGTCCACAAAACGCAGCTTAACCAGCTCATGATCGGACAAGACACGGTCTAAAGCGCCAGAAACGCCGTCGGCAGCACCGGCTTTGCCCAGGTGCACGACAGGGTCCAGGTGGTGTGCAAGCGCGGCCAGATAGGCACGCTGTTTTGATGTAAGCATAAAAAATCCTTTCCCCGGAGGCTACAGCGCGGCCAATACCCGGTACAGCATGCCGGCCAGCCATCCCAGCCCAAAGCGCGCGGCCGCAAGGAGCGCACAACCCACTACAAGTCCCTGAAGATAATTGACTATGCGGTCTTTGTACAACAGGCGCTTAATGGAAAACATGATTGGGTTGATAAGCGCGTCTACCGCCCGCCACAGGGGATGCAAGCTGTTCCATTTGAACAGGTATGCAACGATACGGGCAAGCACCAGCACGGCAAAAAATCCAATAATGAACAACAGCGGCTCCAGTATAGCCTGCGCAAACAGCGAAAGGACTACACCCAGGGTTAGCACGCCATAGGACGCTATCATAAGAGCGCGGGATACGCCGGTTAGTACGGCTAGGGCGGCTACGGGCGAAAAATCCATGCCACCGCCCCGGAACAGGGAAATCCTGCGGAATGGAGCCAACCAGGGTTCGGTAAGCCGTACGAGCATTCGGGCGCCGCTTCCGCTTGCATGCGGGAACCAGGCCAGAAATATGCGGGCAACGCACAAAAACGAATACGTGCTTACGGCAAACGCGAGCACTTTCAGAACAACGGCGGTCGGTGACACTACGCAACTCCTGGTTTGTAAGGCTCATTCAAAACTCGGCCGACTTTTGAAAGAGCTTCTGGTAAAAACCTGTTTACTGCAGCCTTTGAAGATCGTAAATTCGCTGTTGAAGATCCAGGGTTTCCGTAACCGTTTCCAGACTTTCCCGGGCTGGGTCGAAGAACGGATCCAGGGCAAGCGCCTGCGACCACAACTCGGCCGCCTTATCCAGGTTTCCGGCGGCATAAGCTTCCAGCCCTTTAATGTACAGTTCGTCCACCCGCGCCGATCGTTTTGAACGCCCACCGTCGCCTAGGTCGAAGCGGGCTTGGATACTCATGCGGTTAAGCGGGGTAAACTGGGTGGTTAGGTCCAGGGTGTAGTTCACATCTATGGACAGGGGGCTAAAAGCCAAGCGCGCGCCAATAGACAAGCGCGGGTTACCGCCCTTTACCATGAAGCCTGCGTTCAGTCCCCAAAACTCGGTAATGCTCATGTGGTAGCCAACGGCCCAGTACAGGCCTTCGCTTTTAGAAAGATCTTGCAGGTTAAGGGGCAGGCTAATATCCGCAGACAGTAAGATTGGTTTGAAAAAGCTGTACGCTATACCCAGGGTGGCTACCGTTGGCATAGGTTCGCCCATAATGGGCGGGCCTAGGTTTTTTATCGCCATGCCTATGGAAAAGTTCTTGGTTCTGGATGAGTACAGTTTGAACAGGTTAAAGCGGGTTAGTATGCCCAGGTCCACAAGCAGCGCTACGGCGGATTGATCAGCGCCCGAACCGTAGAGCAATGAGCCCTGGTCGTCGGAGTAATCGGGCATGGACCGGTATGCAAGCTTTGCGTTCAAGCCCAGGGCAAGACCGTAAAAATAGTAGCCGGGGAAAAAGTGATAGGACAGATTCGCGGTAACGATTGCCTCGCTGTAATAGCCGTTGGAAACCGAATCGCCCATGTCGTCACGCTCGGTAAACGGCAGGTACAGCCACTTGCCGCCCAGCGCAAGGCCCAGGCTGCCCGATCGTATCGAGTACACAGCCCCTTCTACGCGCGTATCCAGTATCCAGTTGTTATGGAACAGGGCCAGTTCAGTCCGCTCCAAAATCGCGCTGCCGGCCGGGTTGTACTCCAAAAAC
>JAKQNL010000123.1 GCA_029565815.1 Spirochaetota bacterium
TACACGGCTAGCACCTCCGCCTGCGGCGCAAGATCCAGCGCAAACACGGGGCTTAAAACCGATACGACATACACGCGCTTGCCTGCGGTTATCGCAGTTTTTGCCAACATTGCGCTTGCTTCGTTTGCGACGCATATAATGATCGAATCGCATGAACGCAAAGCAGTCCGGAAAGCGCTCAGTTCATCTGGTTTTGGACTATCGGCAGGCTGGTAGGAAAAACGGAATGTCGACCACGATGCAGCAGCTGGTATGACTGCTGCTTCCGTAAAGAAATCGGGAAACTGAGCGGCAAGCAGAATGCGCCCGGCCGGAGCTTCCCTGTCCGCGCCGACCATGGTAGCGCTACGCATGGCCTGACCGTCAAAAAAAGTCTTCGACTGCGGGCTTTGCATTGCATCTTGCGAATTGTCGCTTGGAAAAACCCCTTGCCTGCCCCTGGGCAGGAGCCAGCGCAACTTTGAGCCTATAACCCGCAAAGCCGATTCGTCCACCCTTGCACGAAAAACCGGGTCACTTTTATATAACGCCGACAGGCGCAGCCAGGATTCTTCCTGCAGCGCTATCGTTTTTGAAAACATAAGTATGTCATTGCCGGCCCTGACGGCAAGCTCGCAGGTTTCGGACAAGCCTCCGGGGGACCAAGCGCCGGCCATCATAAGGTCGTCCGTGATAACTAGGCCTTCAAAACCTATGCGGCCGCGAAGAATGTCCTTTAAGAACAGAGGCGACAGCGATGCAGGAACCTTTGCGCCGCTTATTGCAGGATAGGCAAGATGGCCGCTCATGACGCCGGCTATACCTTCGGCGGCCAAGAGCCGGTACGGAACCAGCTCGCGGTTCCACAGGGTTTCCATGTCGATGCTGATAACCGGCAGTATGCCGTGCGAATCCAGCTCGGTATCGCCGTGGCCGGGAAAATGTTTTGCCGTGGCTGCAACGCCGGCATCGGCCATGCCTTTGGCCCAAGCCGCAGCAAGGATGGCGGTATCTGTAGGATCGGAAGAAAATGCCCGCGGACCTATGATGGTCGAATCGGGCCTGGTGGCAAGATCTACCGTTGGGGCGAAATTCATCGTAATGCCAAGCGCGGAAAGCTCCAGGCCTATGTAGTATGCGCTGTCGTATGCGTCGCTTGTATATGCGGATGCGCCTATGGCCATATTGCCTGGCGTTATGCTTGTATCACCTTTTACGTGCCGTATCCAGCCGCCTTCCTGGTCGGTCGCAACAAACGGCGGCACATCGTGAGGGCCCTGGGATGCAGCTTCCTGGATGGCGGCGATGGCCTGTGCAAGCCGGCCGGTATCCTCAGCGTTCCAGCCGAATATTTTTATGCCGCCTAAGCCGCGCTTACGTATCCACTCTAAAAGGAGCGGTGTTGGCTGGTCGCCCCCGTAAGACAGCATGAACAGCTGTCCAAGCCGTTCGTCCGGACTCATGGCGGCAAGCATTGCCGAAGCCGCCTGTGCCGGGTCCATCCCTGATGCATCCCAAAACGACGACAGAGCGCTAGCAGGACCCGTTCCATCGGCAGGGGCCGTGGTAGCGGGAAGCTGGCCGGAAGTCCGGGCGTGGGCAGGCAGGCAGGCGGACAGCGCGCTCACTATAAGGGCGGCCGCAACGCACCAGAATGCGTATCGACTGAGCGCAAGCGCGGGGAAACGCGCCAGGCGCCGCTTAGCGGTACGCCTGGCCTTCAAGCTCATCGATATACTGTGCCGCGCAGTGGGCGGCTACCGCTCCGTCGGATACCGCGGTTATCACCTGCCTAAACGGCGTTGCGCGAACATCGCCGGCCGCAAACAGGCCTGGCATGTTGGTTTCCATGCGGTCGTTCGTGATGACGGAACCGGATTCGTCTTTTGCTATGCCTTCGGGCAGGATGGCCGTCTGGGGATCCGAACCCACAAAGACGAAAACCGCGGCGGCAGCTTCCTCGCGTATCGCGCCGGTTTTCAGATTTTTTATGAGCACTTTTTCCACGGTCTTGGCGCCCTGGATGGATTCCACCACGCTGTCCCACAGCACCTGGATGCGCGGGTTTTTAAGCACGCGGTCGGCAATCGCTTTTTGCGCGCGGAAGCGGTCTTTGCGGTGAACCATGACAATGCTGTCCGCCAGCTTGGACAGGAACATGGCTTCGTCGCAGGCCGAATCGCCGCCGCCTACCACAACCATGCGCTTGCCCTTGAAAAAAGGCCCGTCGCAGGTTGCGCAATAGGACACGCCGCGTCCGCAGAATTCGGCTTCACCATGCGTGCCAAGCTGGCGGTGCTTTGCACCCGTTGCCACGATAACAGCCTTGGCTGTTATATCGCCATCACCGGTGCTTATGACAAAACGCTGCCCGTCTTTGCGTATCGAACTGACGCTGGTGGACACAAAGCGCGCACCAAAAGCCTCTGCCTGCGCGCGCATGGTTTCCGCCCAGCTATAGCCGTCTACAACCTGCGGCAGTCCAGGATAATTCTCTAGCTTTTCTATGAGCAGAGCCTGCCCGCCGTGGGCCATTTCCTCTATGACAAGGGTGTCGAGGTTAGCTCGGGCTCCATACTGGGCTGCGCCCAAACCTGCCGCGCCTCCGCCAATAATCGCCAGATCGGCTGTTTCCGCCATGGTGCCTCCGTGCGTCAAAGCCGCTTCTATATCAGCGGCCTTATTGCTATCTTACAGTATATGCTTGCTACTATACCCGGCCGCAGGTTTTTTGTCATCGCCATAGCCGCCGCTCATCTTACTCTTCCCCTGTGCGCGCAGGAAGAAATACCTGTGCGCATCACGGCGGATCCAACGCTGACAAGCCTTGCGCAGGCAGATTCGGGCTCCGATCCTTTAGCTATACTGACAGCCGGCATTTATTTTTCCGGAACAGACGAAACGCGCGCCAGGCATGCAACGACGTATGCATCCAGCGCATTAGACTATGCCCGTACGCTTATGGACGCATACCCGGAACCGTATGCGCGCGGCCAGGCGATTCTTGCATACCTGCACGGAACCTGGCTTAAGCGCTATGTGGAAACGGAAACGACCATAGACTCGGCCCTAATAGACGGCAGGTACAACTGCGTGTCTTCATCAATTTTGTACCTGGCCCTTGCCCTTGCGGCCGGACTAGACGTTCACGGTGTGGTAACGCCTGACCACGCCCTGTGTGCCGTACGCATAGGCGAGCAATGGGTGGATGTGGAAACCACCAACCCCTTAGGCTTTGACCCCGGCACAAAAAAAGAATTCCACGACAGCTTTGGCCGCGTTACCGGCTACAGCTACGTACCGCCCAGTGACAGCGCCAAGCGTCGCGACGCGGATTTTCACCACATGAACGCCCTCATCCTGTGGAACCGCGCAAACCTCTTTGAGCGTTCCGGCAAATTTGCCCAGGCGCTTGCCCTCAGTGTCGACGCATACGCCTGGTACCGCAGCGACGAGTCCCTTGCCCACCTGGCCGGGCGGGCCCACAACCTGGCTGCGGTGTACCTGAATGCCAGGCGCTGGGATGATGGCATTGCGTTTATGGAATCTGTCATGGCCCTGTATGGCCCTATAGGCAAGCTAGCGGAACTGACGCGCCAAGCCCGCGCCGCCCGCCTGGCAGACAGTCTGCAGACTATGGACCCAGCGCTTGCCCGTACGGCGGTGCAGAACGCATGGGCAAGCGGGCAGATCAGCGAAAGCGAATACGAAACCATGTACAGCTATGCCCTGTCGCAACAAGCGAACAAACTGTTTCAGGCCGGCTTGTGGCTAGAAGCCTGGCAGATGCTGGAAGCCGCCCGCATCCAGCGGCCTAGGTCATCCGAACTAGCAAGGCTTACCCGGTCTGCGAAAGCAAACCTGATTGCCTCATGGCACAACAACTTTGCCCAGCTGTATAACGCCGGCCGCTACCGGGAAGCCCTGGATGCGCTTGCCGAAGGACTGTCGCTCTTTCCTACAGATCCAACGCTGCTACGGGACCAGGAACTGGCCCGCAAAGCCCTGTCCCGCTAAAGCCATCCTGCCACGAAGCTTCGTGGCACAAAAAAAGGCCGCCCCTTTTCGGGACGGCCAGCTCGCTACTGCATACAAGGTGCAGCTAAAATCTTAGAACAGTCCAATTCTCATGCCGATTGCGATATTCGGCTTGATAGATTCCGCAAGGCTTCCGGAAGCCTCGGACGGGATGAATACCAGACCGCCTTCCAGATACAGTCCAATGCTCTTGAAGAACGTGGTGTCGAAGGTGAACTTCGCGAATTCCCACTGGCCGACTACCGCAGACAGCACCATGTACTTGCCGTTTGGCGGCGAGAAAATGGATCCTATGTCGTAGGTCTGGCTAAAGTAAGTGAAAGCGGCTCCTATGGTAACGGACATGCTGAAGAAGTCCCAGTCCGGGCCAAACCAGTAGCCGAAGGGCAGATACGCGACGTTCGCAAGCATTTTCAGACCCAGCACCCAACCGCCAAAGCGCGACAGTTCGGATGCTGGGGTATCCGGGGTCTTTATGCCAAACAGGTTTTTCCAGCTTGGAGTGGCTTCAAAGCCCTGGCCGATTTCACCCTGCAGCTTTACGTTGTCCTCGAAGAACGACAGGCCCAGGCCGGTCTCAAAGCGGGTTGCGCCCATCACGTGCAGATCCAGGTACGAACCCTGGATGAAGCCCGGAACCTCGTACGAAGCCTTGTCGCCCGTGCGTACAACCACTTCTACCTTAGACAGCCCGTTCAGGTCGAAGGCTGTTCCTTCTATAACGATAGACTCGTTGAAGCGTCCGTTCTCCGCCGGCTGCACCAGGACCACGTCGGGGGCCTTGGTATCCACCGTAAAGATGCGCTTACGGGTAGCTGTTTCGCCGGAGGCAAAGGTAACGCGCACCAAAAGGCGCAATTCGCCGTTGGTGAATTCCTGGGTTTCCAGGCGGTACTTGAATTTCTCTATGCCCTTGGCCAGCTCAAACGATCGGCCGTTGTCCCGGCTTATCTCTACCTTTACCGGTTTGCGGTCTTTAAGCAGGCGCTGGTAGGTTGCCCAGGCTTCCTTGTCCGCCTTGTCGGCCACTTCCATATCCCAGCCGGCATTGCCAACCAGGTAGGGCCGGCCGGATACAAAGTCGCCGGTAAAGAACGAGTCGACATCCACCCAGGGTCCAAGGCGGGTGTACTCGATGGAACGAGTTTCGGACACGATAGCGGCTCCGGCAGCGCTCACTGCCTCGATGCGGAAACTAAGGGTACCATCCTCGACACTGGCCGGATCAACCGGCAGCGAGAAGTAGCCTTCCTTGTTAAGGTCCACCGTCGCAAAGGGCTGGTCTCCAAGGAACACGGTTGCCTTCTGGGGCATAGTTGCCGACACGATGCGTCCGTCCAGGGTAAAGTGACTGCTTATCTGTTCGCCGTGTGCGGGGAATACAAATTCCGCAAGGTCGGCTTTTTCTACTGCGCGTATCAGTATGTTCCTGGACTGGTAGCTTCGGTTGTCGGCTCGGTCGGTGGCCGTTACCTTGAG
>JAKQNL010000124.1 GCA_029565815.1 Spirochaetota bacterium
CGCGGATCAGGCCGAGCACGCGCGAAATCATGGTAAGTAGCGACAGCTTGCCGCTTTCGCGCATCATTTTATCGCCGGAATCTGCACTATCGCCCATAGCGCTCACAGTACCCCGGTACAGCCGCGACGCGCAAGAGAGCCTCTGCTATACTGGCGGCCATGAACATAGCACTTATTGCGCTGGACCTCGATGATACACTTTTATCACCGGACCTGAGCATCTCTACAGAAAACGCCCACGTGGTACGGGAAGCGGCAAGGCTCGGCTGCATCATCGTGCTTGCTTCCGGGCGGCACTACGTTTCTATGCGCCGCTATGCCCAAGAGCTTGGCCTTGTGGGGCTTTCCTGGCCCATGGTGTGCATGAACGGAGCCGAAGTGCGCGATACAGATTCCGGCCGCGTTCTTATGCGCACCGAGCTGGACCCAGGCGCGTGCAAACAGGTGCTGGCTGTTCTATCGGCGCACGGCTTTCCTGCCCAGGCGTATGAAGACGATCGCATCCTGGTATCCGAACACAATTCGTGGACCGAACAGGATTCCCGCCTAACAGGCGCCAAGGCGATGCTTGCAAGCATGGAAGAACTTGCATCCAAAAGTCGCGTAAAATTCGTAGCATCGGCACAGCCCGAGCTTATACAGAAAAAGCAAAACGACGTACAAGCGGCCCTTGCCGGTATCGCCCGCGTGGTCGTTTCCAAACCGTACTTTATGGAAATACTGCCGATTGGGGCGGACAAGGCAACAGGGCTTGCATGGGCGGCGAGCATGCTTGGCATAGAGCGCGATGCGGTCATGGCCATAGGCGACTCCGGTAACGACCTGGAAATGGTTGCCTGGGCCGCTTACGGCTGTGCTCCATCCGACGCGCGCGCCGACGTTCTGGAAGCAGCCCGCTTTGTGTCCAGCTTGCCGCACGACAAGGATGCGGTGGCCGAGCTTATAGACCGGCTCGTGCTTTCGCAACCATAAGGCTTGGCTTAATTTTTTTTGTATCCGCGCCGACGCTGATATGGTAGAATGCGAAATCGGCCGGCCTGTAAGCCCCTGCCGGGGAGTCCGCCGGACGCATATCCGAACGTGAAAGGACCCGTCGATGTCTCAAGAAATGAAAGAAGCCGGCAAGCGAGCATGCTACGCATGCATACAGTGGGACGGTCAGCGCAGTTACTACGCAGACAAACAGATCATCAAGGTTGACCCGGGCAAAGAAGGCCTGTGCAGAGTCAGCCACAAGAAGGTGCGCGGATCCAGCCAGTGTGAATCCTTCTACGCACTACGCTAAGCAAGTAAATCCGGCCGCCCCGCAGGGGCGGCCACTGCGTCGCTCGCTTCCGGCTAGAAGCTAGCTGGTTTTGAAACGCGCGGCTGCTTCCGACAGCGCTTGTATGCGCTCCTGGGTTCGTTTAGCCATATCCGCCGCCCGGCCCGATGCCTGTGCTATTTCCTGAGCCTGTTCATCGCTTGTTTCCACGATTTCTTTAATCCCCTGGGCGTATTTTTCCAGCCTGCGCATTTCTTCCAGCACCATCGCGATAGCCGAGCGCATCTCATCCGAAGACGAGCGCACAACCGTGGTTTCCTTGTTTATTTCCGATAACGCGGTAAGCACCTGGCGGGAACCTGCATTCTGCTCGTTCATCGCATCTTTTATTTCTGCCGACAAACCGTTGATCCCGTCCATACGTTCCTTAACCTGCTTAAAGGATTGTTCTGCCTCGTTGGTTGCCTCCGCAAGCTCTGCAATGGAAGCGACGATAGCTTTCAGTTCACGGCCTGTAGCTCCTGCCTGTTTGCCGCTTTGCTCTGCCAGATTGCGTATTTCGTCGGCAACCACCGCAAAGCCAGCCCCGGACGCTCCGGCGTGGGCAGCCTCTATGGCTGCGTTCATGGCAAGCAGATTGGTGCGTGCAGCAACCTGGGCTATCACGGCGTTGATCTGGGCCAGTGACTTGGACTGTTCTAGCACCGTAGCTGCGGACCTACCGGCAGCCGCCAGTTTTTCGTGGCCGTCTTCAGAAGCCCGAGACAGCTGTTCCATATCCGAAGCCATGCGGTCCACGGACCTGCCCACCGATGCGATAGACGACAGGGTTTCCTCTACGGATGCCGAGCTTTCGGTTACACCGCTTGCCTGAGCTTCTATGGAAGCAGCTAGCCTGGAAACGCCGCCAGACACCTCGTCTAGGGTTGCGCTGGTTTCGGTAGCGCTTGCAGCCTGCTCGTCTACCAAAGCATGAATATCCGCAACCGCCTGGCGTATGCTCTGGCTGGCCGCCATGGTGCTAGCCATGCCGTCGGCCAAATCACGCCCATCGCCGGTAAGTTGCCGGGCCGTATCCTGCACCACGCGTACCGTGGCAATAAGGCTTTCCGCGAAGGTATTAAATCCATGACCTATGCGCCCAAGCTCGTCCCCGCTCTTTTCGGCCAAGCGTCTGGTTAGATCACCATCGCCCTGGGCTACATCCTGCAAGGCGGCATCCAGCTTTTTAAGCGGAACCACCACCACATTCAGGGACAGCACGAGCGCAAGCGCAACCAAACCCGCTGCGATAAAACCGGCACCTATCATAAGGAAGGTAACCCTGCGCGCCGGCGCCAACACCTGGTCATGGGCATACACGATACCAAAGGCCCAAGGCGAATCCCGCGGGCTTAGGCGCACGGGTTCCACCACCACGAGCGACTCCGCCCCATCCAATGGCGAGTCGAACAAGAACGATGAGCACGTATTGGCCGCGATAGCCGCGCTGACGCCAAAGGACGTGTCGGCCTGGGGGAATGCATCCGAAAAGCTCTTGCCTATATAGGCCGTATCCGGAAATGATACGATGCTTGCGTCGCCGGCTAGGATGAACGCATAACGGTCCTTTGTTCGCGACGAATCCGCCAGCACGGCCAAATCAGCCAGCATGTAATCCACGCCGGCTACGCCGATTTTTTTCCCGTTTACGAAAACCGGCACGCAAAACGATAGAGCCCGGACAATCTCCCCGCTGTCCATATCGAATTCGTAGGGGTCGCTCAGATACTCCCGGCCTTCCGTGTAGGGTACGTCATAAAAAGGACCGACCGTACCCTGTTCGTCGAGCGTAGCGTAATCCAGTAGAACTTCCGAGCCTTCACGGTACCAGTACGGAACAAACCTGCCGTCCAGTGTGTGCCCGTCCATGCCTTCAAATTCCGCATCGCGGCCGTCTAGTGCGTTTGGCTCGAAAATATACCAGGAAGCCAACAGGCTTCCGTTGGATTCCAAGGTTGCTTTGGTAACAGCAGACAGGTACTCCCGCCGGAAATCCACGGGTATGCTTTGCATGCCGCCTGCAATGCCGGCCAGGTCTTTTGCGATCTGCATGCCGCCGGAAAGGAAGTTTTTCGCTATGGCTCCGCGCTCCATGGCGACCAGGGCGGCTGTTTCCTTTGCGTTCTGCTCCAAAAGACCCGAAAAGCTTAGGCTTGCAAAGGCGACGATGCCAGCCAGTACCGCAAGCGTCGGAATACCGACAGCAAACAACAGTTTCGTCTTTTATAGATGATTTCCCCATATCGTCACCTCCAGGCAACATGCAATCATCATACCGATTTCCTGCTTTGGCAAGTCTTTGCTTACGTCTGCGGGATAAACAGCCGAAAATTTGCAGGGATGTACCCGAAAAGCGCCTACGGCCTTTTCAGCACCTGTCAGGGGAACCGCATGAACAGCGCGCCGCACAAGCTACTCATATTTTTTCTGTGTCTACTCAGCACCGTACCGGCATTCGCCGACCTGGAGTTTTTAGGCCCGGACATATCGGCGGCTGACCGCATCTTGTTTACCGCCCGGGTGGACATACCCGGCGCGGATGGTTACGACACGCTATTTTCTGGCGACGCTGCCAGTGGCGAGCTGGTTCAGTTGACCATGTATCCGGAATCGATAGCGGTGCTGGACGACGGCCGGCGCTTGCAGATACGCAACCGCTTTGGCGTGTTTATGACCGAGCGCGGGTTTACCGGGCTTAAACCGGTGCCGGGTTTTCCATCCTTCGCTCGCGGCTCGGCGGTGCAGCAGGGCAGGCTCATAGACGCCAGGCCGTCCCCCGACGGTACCATGCTTCTGTACCTGTCACCTACCAGCGTCGCCCGCGGCGACATCATTCTCTTTGACCTGGAAAAACAGACGGAGACCACCATAGCCCGCAGTGTGGAATACTCCGTGGACGGCTTCCCGGCCCGATGGTCCCCGGACTCGCGCTACTTTGTGTACAGCAAGGCAAGCTCGCTGTATTACTACTCCGCCGAACAAGCCCGGGCACAACGCGTACCGGACGAAAGCTGGCGCATGATAGGCCCCGGACGCATAGAGCAAGCCCGCTGGAGCCAGAACGGCAGCCTGTATGTGCTGCGGGATCGATCACTCTATCGCATTATGCCTGAAGAATTCTTTACCCAGGCTATCTATTCGGGCATAGTGCCGCCGGGAACCCTGGTTGGCAAAGCCCCCTTCCCCTACGACCCGAACTTTGACGAATTCTGGATATCCCCCGACGGGGCAAAGGTGCTCTTGTGCAAGGACGGCCGCAACATATTCCTGTTTCGACTTAATCCCGACGATTTTGGCCAGGACGATGCCGTAAAGGCCATGCCCTACCTGTTCCTGCAGGGCAACACCGTGGTGAACCAGGTAATCTGGCCATCCAGCGACGACGTTACCGTGTTTACCGGTTCGCTACGGGAAGGCAAACGCGTATCCGGCGCATATCGGGTAAAAATACCTGCGGAAGGTTCCGAAGGCCTGTCCGCAAGCTTTGTAGAGCTGGATGTAAGCGGCGCCCTGTCCCTGGCCCTGTCCCCCGACGAAACCCGCATAGCCGTAGCCACCGCACAAGGCGTCAGCGTGCGCCGCTACGCAAACTGGGCCATGGAGCGGCAGATAGTTGCCCCCGGAGCGCTCAGCGCCCTGTGGGTTTCCTCGGACCGCCTGGTGGTAGCCGCATCCGGGGCTACGGAACTGGTAGCCATGGCCGACGGATCCCGCGTCCTTATCGCCATAAGCCAGGCAAAACGCTACGGATGGTCGCAGGGCGACCCGGGTTCTGTCATCATAGAGTCTGCGGGTAGCGCGTACGAAACCCCGCCACTAAGCCCGTCCTGGAAAGCCACGGCAGCCTACGCTGCGCTACCCGTGTCCAGCAGCTCTGCAAACTACCGCATCTACCTCGACGAATTAGCCGCAGGCGCATACCGGAATACGCTCATGGTCCGATCGGCAAAGGGCCTTGGAACCAAATCCATATTGCCATCCACCAGCCGAAGCTATGCGCCCTTCCCCGACCGAGACCAGCTCCTGGCAGGCTCCGTGTTCGACCACGGTTCGCGCATACGCAGGCGTGAAGTAGCCCTTGTGTTCAACGCCTATGACGGAG